>WRKK01000192.1 GCA_009782245.1 Defluviitaleaceae bacterium
TTCCATTGATAATATTGTTGCTTTTGGTAGTGCTGTGGCTAACGCTGCTTCGATTAAAGTATATCCTACATCTTGCTCATTTGTTGCTGTTAAAGTGGTTTGAGAAACTTCTCTTGTTTGCAACATATACATCACCTCGTGATAATTATATCACAAAAGGCTGTCATGTGCAGATTTATTAAATTTTATAGTTAAGTAAATTTATCTTGTTCACATAGGCTCGTTAGTTCCTATGCAGTTCTCTAACCTGCCTGTTCGGCAAGCGGGTGAACTTCTCATGCTTTCACATGAGCGCAGACTATATGTTATACTCCTTGCGGAGTACCGAGATTTTTCCATTCACTTGAATGTACTCCGACACAATCGGATAGTCGTTGAGGGTCTCCCATGTTTCCCTGTCTGCCGACAGGCAGGCAATAGTGGAAATTTAGGGCTTTCCCTGCTGAACTGCCATTATTACTGCCCTTAGTGCCTTTGGTTTGGAGTCGCCTGTCTGCCCTGACTGCCGTCCACCTCTGCCCGTCGGCAGACGGGTGTCGGCGGACAGGTCAGGCAGACTACTTCCCTTTCAAAGATTTTATTTCAACTTAGGCTATACGTACTATTTTTTTCTGCTTTCACACCTTTACATCTACCGTTTCCAGTTCTGCTTTGGTTGTACGTCTTTAGGCTTTACCAGCATTTAACCTCGAGCCACCACACATTACTGTATAGTGGAGGCTTTCTGTTAGATTTTTTATATTTAGCTACGTTTAGCTAAATATTTTGTAACAGTTTGTTACCTTTGGTTTAGTATTTAATCTGCAAGCCAAGAGTTAAGGGTATATCTTTTGCAAATTGGGCGAGTAACTTGCTTTTATGCCAATCAAGCCCATTGCACATTGGCAAATTTTCAACATCTGCCGTGCACTATTTTTGTTGCTGAAATCAATTTTTTAACTTAATCCCTCCTATATTTTTATTTAACTCTTGGTGGCATAATTCTTATTATAGTCCATTATATCGTTGGTTTTGGGAGATGTCAAGGCTGTGTTAAAAAAATTTTGTGTTGTTGGATTGGGGGTGAATCTGCCTGCCGCCCCACGGTTTTACCCTCATTTTTTATTAGCCTTAGCCCGCAACCCACTATCCAAAATACGCTTACGTATCCGCAAATTTATCGGTGTAACTTCCAGCAATTCGTCTTCTGTAATAAACTCCAAACATTGCTCCAGGCTTAGTATTTCGGCTGGGACTAGTCGTAGTGCGTCGTCGCTGCCCGATGCCCTAATGTTGGTTAGCTTTTTTTGCTTGCAAATGTTTACTTCCATGTCGCCACTGCGGGCGTTTCTGCCGATTACCATGCCAGCGTAAACTTTTGTGCCAGGCGTTACAAATAAACTGCCCCGCTCTTGGGCGTTGTACATTCCGTATGGCACGGCATCGCCCGTCTCAAACGAAATTAGCGAACCCTGCGGCCGTTCGGGAATATCCCCCTTATACTCGCCGTAACCGTCAAAAAGTGTGTTCATTATTCCGTTGCCTTTTGTATCTGTCAATAGTTCGGCACGATAGCCAATAAGCCCTCGCGCAGGAATACGAAACTCCAAGCGGCTGTAACCGCCCTTTGCGACCGATGTTTTCAGCATTTCGCCGCGGCGGCTGCCCAATTTTTGTATAACCACGCCCATATATTCCTCGGGAACATCTATTGTAACAAGTTCCATTGGCTCGTGGCGGTTGCCGTCAACTTCTTTATACAGCACAGCTGGCTTGGAGACTTGAAATTCGTAACCCTCACGGCGCATAGTTTCTATTAGAATGGACAAATGCAGCTCGCCGCGCCCAGAAATGCGGAACGTTTCGGTACTTTCGGTATCTTCTACCCGCAAACTTACGTCCGTGTTTAGTTCTCGATACAGCCTTTCCCGTACTTGGCGAGATGTTAAAAATTTGCCGTCTTTACCCGCAAAGGGGCTGTCGTTTACCATAAAATTCATTGTTAAAGTTGGCTCGGAGATTTTGCTAAATGGCAACGGTACAATGTTTTCAAGGTTGCACAAAGTATCGCCTATTTTTATGTCTGGAATGCCCGTTATCGCAATAATAGAGCCAACCTTTGCCGTCTGCACTTCCTCTTTATCCAGCCCAGAAAATTCGTATAACTTGCCAATTTTTACCGTGCTGTGCTTGTCGGGCTCGTGGACGTTGATTATTGCTAGGTTGTCGCTTGCGTTTATTGTGCCGTTTACCACACGGCCTATCCCGATTCGCCCTAAATAGTTGTTGTAATCCATGTTGTATATTAAAACTTGCGTATCGGCGGCGGAATCGCCCTGCGGCTCTGGGATATAATCCAGCAGGGTTTCAAAAAGCGGTTTCATGCCCTCGCCGCTGTCGGTCGGCTCTGTTGCCGCCCAGCCTTTTTTAGCAGATGCGTAAATAAACGGCGAATCTAGCTGTTCTTCCGATGCCTCTAATTCTAAAAATAATTCCAAAACTTCGTCCACAACTTCCAGCGGACGTGCCTCTGGGCGGTCAACCTTGTTTATACAGCAAACTACTGGCAAATTAAGGTCTAATGCGTTTTTTAGCACAAATTTTGTTTGCGGCATTGGGCCTTCAAAAGCGTCCACGACCAAAATAACGCCGTCCACCATTTTCAGCACCCGCTCCACTTCGCCGCCAAAATCGGCGTGTCCTGGCGTGTCAACTATGTTTATTTTTACGTCGTCATAAATAACAGACGTGTTTTTGGCAAGAATAGTAATTCCGCGCTCACGTTCCAGGTCGCCAGAATCCATTACCCGTTCGGCGACAACTTGATTTTGCCTAAATGCCCCGCTTTGCCATAATAACTGGTCTACTAGCGTTGTTTTGCCGTGATCTACATGGGCGATAATTGCCACGTTTCTATTGGATTTATTTGATTTATTGGATTTATTGGATTTATCCGTTTTTACTGTTGTCATTAATTTTTCTCGCTTTCTTTTAGCTTGTTCAGCTGATAATTATTTTTGATTTTTTGGGTAATTAGGGTATTTTTGAAAACTAGGCAAAATAACGCACCTAGCAATCCAAAAATTGTGATTACCGTAAAATAAACGTTGTAGCCGCCTTGGCTGCCGAATGTATCAAACATTAGGTTAAGCATAAGCGGCGCTAAAATATCGGGCAAGTAGGCAAACAGCGAAATATAGCCGATTGTACTGCCAATACTTTTGTTATCTATGTCAAGGTCGCCGATAAGCGACCAATACACGCCCCGCACGCAAAATATGAACAATGCGGCGACAATAAGGGTTATGTAAAAAAAATAGATTGAAATATTTGTGGGTAGCACGGCAAAAAGCATTAAGCAAAAAGATGCCATAAGCATGGAAAACCCCAGCACTTTAGATTTGTCAATTTTTGTTGCCAAAATTCCGCCTAAAATTCCGCCAAACGGCCGCATTGCAATAAATACAAACATAATAGCGGCGACATCTACGGGCGGCACGCCAAAATTAACCTCTAAATGCCCGCCGATAAAAAATTGGCTCCAAAACACAAAATATCCCATAAAAATGATTATGCTAAGAATATAGACCATTTTATCCTTAAAAATTGGTGCAAAGTTCAATTTTTCGGATTTTTCCAGTTGCGAGCCGCCATAATCGCTGTCCAAAAAAGCGGCGATTAGCCCCGAGACGAGTATCATAACAACAGAATACATATAAATAACGGCTTGCAGGGCAGCTTGCGGATCTCCGCTATTTGTGGGGCTTTCTGTCATTAGTTGCGAGAATAAAAACAAAGCGATTGCCGCCAAAATTGCCTCAACGATGCCACGGCCGCCGTCCAAAATGCCAAAAAATATCCCCTCTTCCCGCGGCTTAGATAGCATTTTCACAAGTTTCATGTGAGCCGACCAGAAAGTAAAAACCGAAAAAAATCCCCAAATGCAGAATATCCAAACAACACTAATAAAGTTGGGAATTTGCGCAAACCAAAAGCCCGCTAATCCCGTACAAAAAAGCGAAACAACAAGCAACCATTTTGGCGAAAAACGGTCGCTTAAATAACCGCTAGGAAAATACCCTGCGGTAAACGCCAATCCCAACAACGTGTAAATCATGTTAAGTTGCGTAATATTCATATCAAACACGTACAAAATAGTTTCTTGGTAAGCGGTACGCAAGAAAATTAGTGGATAAATGCTGCCCGCCGCAATTATTACTACTAAAAATTGTATGTAACGATTGAATTTTTTCATGCTATCCCTCGGTTTCTTTGGGTTTTTGGTTTGTAGGTTTTACGCTTTATTTGATTGTACCATAAAAAATGCTGCTTGTAAAATTTTAATGAACGCCCGTGAATTGGAATTTTATCGTAAATTATGCACCTCGCCCAAAATGTTGAAAAAATTTGCTGAAAGGTGTATAATTATTTTTGCGTAAGGATTGGAAAATAGGTAACAAACATTCAATATTTAGGAGTTTGCCCGTGAAATCAGAACAAGAGAAAATTTTAGACGGCACATATCCGTCAAGGCTAAAGCCGAAAGAGCAAGCCAAGCACATATACGGCAGTACCGCCTTTCAGCGAGAAGTTGCAATAAATCTGCTGAAAAAGGCGAACGGCGACGATTATTTTATGCCGTCTTACTTTAACGTTGACGAAAATTTGCAAGATTTGGTTGACACGTATAAGGGAACAGGCGTTATTAAAACTGGAATAGGCTCTATCTATCCCAGAGAAGAAATAAAAATGAACAGAATAATTGGAAAAGCATGGGATAGTGATAACGAAAAATATGTAGATACAGACACTTTTACAATAATTTACTCTAGTAGAGGAGTTCATATATTCCCAAAAGGTCCCATTCCAAAAAACAGGAGGGTTTTCACATGAAAAAAGGCGGATTATTAGATTTTTTATGGAACAATGCAGGCGAACAAATGGAAGTAGAAACCACTATTTACGGCTCGTTTGTGGGCGTTTCGCATTCCGTTGAAGAAGATTGCGGCGAAAATTATGACGAATTAGGTTGGAATTTTGACAAGATAAATGGAGTAGAATATTCTTGTATTTCCCTAAAAGACATCGCTCGTGTTCGCTTGGTTGGCGAAACTGATTGGGCGTGGGATATTTCCCAAACGGCACAGCAAAAATATTTGCAAGCGGTATGATAGGTGGCAAATAATGAAATCCGAACAAGCAAAAATCCTAGACGGCACATATCCGTCAAGGCTAAAGCTAAAAGAGCAAGCCAAGCACATATACGGCAGTACCGCCTTTCAGCGAGAAGTTGCAATAAACCTGCTGAAAAAGGCGAACGGCGAAGATTATTTTATGCCAGCATATTTTAACGTTGACGAAAATTTGCAAGATTTGGTTGACACGTACAAGGGGACTGGCTTTATTGTTGAAAGAAAGGGAGCGGATTATCCCTGGGAGTACATAAAACTAGACAGAGTTATAGGGCAAGCTTGGGATCCTGACAACGAAAAATACGTTGACACCTACACTTTTGTAATAGTTTACTCTCGTAGAGGAGTGCATATTTTTCCACAAGGTCCAATGCCAAAAATTAGGAGGCTTTTCACATGAAAAAAGGCGGATTAGCAGAGTTTTTATGGAATAACTCTGGAAGAAGAATTGAAGTTGAAACCACAGAGCCAAAAGAAATTTTTACAGGTATCTCCGATACATATGCGGAAGATTGCGGCGATAATTATGACGAAATTGGCTGGTTTTTTAGCGATGTTAAAGGCGTAAACTATGGCGTAATCGACCTAAAAGACATCGCTCGTGTTCGCTTGGTTGGCGAAACCGCTTGGGCTTGGGATATTTCCCAAACAAACAACCAATCACAGCAAAAATATTTGCAAGCGGTATAACCAAACTGCATAAAAATACAAAAATAGCACCAAAAAGGAGGAATTATGCAATTCAAAATAGTATCAGATTTTGCACCGACAGGCGACCAGCCCCAAGCAATAGAATCGCTAGTTAAAGGCTT
>WRKK01000193.1 GCA_009782245.1 Defluviitaleaceae bacterium
CCCCCCGCCTGCCGGCGGGCAGGCACACCCCGCAAGGAGCGCGCCCCTTGACCCGCTAAATTTTTTAATATTTTTTGGTGTTGAGTTTATGATGTAATGGTTAAATTTGCGGTGGTTTTCTCGTAGGGGCGGAACGTCCACCTGCGTATACTTAGGCTAAATCGGAACGGGAAAACGGGCGACCGACCCGCCTGCCGCGGGCAGGGGACGGTCGCCCCTACAACGACATCTCCCGTAGGGGCGACCGTCCGTCTAATCCCCAATGGTTCAATAAAAGTGTACGCAGGTGGGGCGAACGACCCCTGTCCGCTTGTCTGTCCGACACAAGCTAAACAACAACCAATAAATCAACACCACAAAAAACCCCTCATAACGGTTTGCAGACAAACGGTTAAAACGACATAAAACAAACTAGAGGGGTTTTTGCGTGTAAAAAATTACAAATTGTAGTCTATTGGCTGGCTCTTAAGTTGCTGGCGGCGATATTTTCTTGAATATCACGTAAAAAGCCGCACATCCAGCGGTTAATAGCGGGGTTAATAGATGCTTCGTTTTCCTCCACTTTGAAAGTGGTTTCCACGTTGTTTAGTTCGTAAAAATACAGCATATCTACCAACCGCAAAACGTACAATAAAAAGCTGGTAAAACTAATTTCTGGGCCTCTTGTGCCATCTAAGTGGATTACATCGAATAGGTCGGGACGGGTTTTAATTTCGCCCATGACAAGCGGGTGCAAGTGCAAGTGGTCAGTGTGGCGTTTGTAGATTATGTTTAGTTTGTCGTCTGCACGGTTGCGGGCTAGTAGTCGCTCTATAATCTGCTCAACTGTGCAATGAATATCCACAACCAAAACGCGCCAACCTTTTTGCTTAACAAATTTTATAAGATCCAGTGCTTGCTGGCGGTTGCGAGGGTATCCGTCTATAAGGCCAGGCTGGTTTGCCTCGGCAAATTCTTTGAACACCTCAAAAGTAATGTTATCGTTAATTAAGATACCTTGTTCTGTCATGCGTTGTATTTCGGGGTCTTCGGCAGATTTTCTGCGGAATATATCGCCCATGCTTGCCCCTTTTAGTTCGGGCAGCCAATAGTGCCTAATATTCTTAACCAAAGTACCTTTGCCGCCGCCAGATTCGCCAAGCAACACTATAAAATCCCATTTTTCCAATATCAAAGGTTTTCTTGACATCTTAAATCCTCCTTGTATATGCGTCTAACGGCACAAACACCACACCTTTAGAGCATAAAGCATTTTATCCTCTTAATCGTACCACATAATAGAAAATTTTTCAACAAAAATTTTTTTTGCAAAACACTTGACAAAATTTTTTTCCCATGTTATAGTGGTTTAGTAGTGAATTTGGTTGTTTTTGGAGAGAAATTTTTGGCGGTATTTTCAAAATTTTCCAAAAAAATTTTCCAAAATAAAAATTTTTTTCAAAAATAGCTTGCAATAATTTTGGTTTGATGTTATAATGTTTTTAGCCTTGATAAGGTTAAGTTGTGAAGTTGGCAAAAGGCAGTAAAAAGGCAGTAAAAATCCGTCTGGGTGTGGCGTAGCTTGGTAGCGCGCTAGACTGGGGGTCTAGAGGTCGCAAGTTCAAATCTTGTCACCCAGATTAATTTTCTTCAGTCTATCCTAAGTTAGACGGTTTAGACGAAACGAGGGTGCTTAGCTCAGCTGGGAGAGCGCCTGCCTTACAAGCAGGATGTCATAGGTTCAAGTCCTATAGTGCCCATTAAATAAAGCGGAAGTCTTTAATCTTCCGCTTTATTTGGCGGAATAGCTCAGTTGGCGAGAGCACGCGGTTCATACCCGCGGTGTCGGGGGTTCAAATCCCTCTTCCGCTATTTTTTTGTGTTGTGATTTTTATCTGTAAAACTTGCCAAAAAATTTTCCTGCAAAAATGTTTTATGCCCGAAAATTTGTAACTATTTCACAAAGTTTAGAGCCGTTTTTTATGCACTATTACTTTTTCACTTTTCCATTACGCCCATGTTTTACCGCTATTCCAAAAAATTCCACAAAAATTGACATCGTCAAATATTTTTAAGTTCTTGACAGAAAAAATTTATTGTGCTACTCTTGGAAAAATAAGGAGGTATTTTTATGGTTTCAGTAAATGACGGTATTTTAATGAAAGCCCACGAAGTTACCGCAAAATATGAAAACAGATTTGTTTTATTTGAGTTGACGGATATTGACGATGATTTATGTCCTGGATATGTTGTAGGATTTAGTGAGGAAGAGGAAAGAGAAATGTGGAAACTATCAGTTGATTTATCCTCAGCGGGTAAGCCTACAATGGTAATTCCGCCAGATTCCTGGTATGGGCTTATATGAGTAGGCTTGGTTTTGATGAAAAGGGATTTATGCGTGTTCATTTGTATATTCTTAAAAACCAAGCCAACAAACTATTCTCAAAACTAGGATTTACCCAACAATACATAAACAACAACCTTGTACACACAATCAACGGCGAATACTGCAAACTAACCTTTATATCAGCCTTTAACGGCTTTGTTATCGAAACCGCCGAAAACATAACCAACGCAACCAATAACCTATACGAAGATTCCGATGTAATTTCCCTAGAAAACGGCACAGAAACCTTTTTTGACGATTTAGAACAAACTCTCCGCAACTACTATTTATTGTAATTTATCAAGCCCAAAACTAAACCATTTGCCCAAAAATCCCCCTACTCCAAGGAGCAAAAAATTAAGGATTGAAATTGGTGGGGTGGGTGTGGTATAATTATTTTGTTCGGTGCTGTGTTTTTGTGGCGGCGGCGAGTTAATTTATATAATGTGCTATAAACTTTACATTCCCTTTAGGCGTATATGGTAATAGGAGAAATATTTGGCGTTATTTTGGGCTTATTGTTTTTATGTGCCTGTATACATCGTTTGGCATAAACGAAGTAGCAGGAAATCATAAGTGCATAAATAAGCATGACAGACAGTAACAGAACGGTTAAACAGAGCCGTAAGTAAATTTATATTGGAGGCGATTGAATGTTAGAAAATACGATTATTCGGCGATTATTTAACATGAATACGCTAATACTCATTTGCATTACATTCACGATTGCAACACTGTTTGACTTGATTTTGACAGTTATTACGGTCGGTGATGTTGGTACTACATATGTGCATTTAGGCTCACGCCTTATTATCTGTACATTTATATCTGTGAGTCTATTAGTATTTAGATATTTTAAGAGATTACATCTTGCGATTATAGTGGGTCTTCATTTTCTGCTTACCCTGTTTTTTGTAGTTTTGTACACATGGATAATTGGCTTTTTTATAGAACAACACCCTAATGCCATGTTCTACATGGTTCGTTCTATCTTGATTATTTACCCAATTATTGCGATTGTTTGCATTTTTATTGACTTTGTACTGAAACGGAAAGGCAAGCGTTCGGAATAAGCATTATCTTTTCCGTCCACAAAAATTAAATAAGCAACACTAAATAATAAGGATAGACATTATTGGGTTGGCTGTGATATAATTATTTTGTTCGATACTGTGTCCTTGTAGCGGTGGCGAGTTAATTTATATTTTGAAAGGAGAAAAAATATATTATGAATATTACATTAAGGGAAATTGACCAGAATAATTTTGACGAAGTAATATCCTTAAAAGTGGAAAAATATTGTGCTTCAAACTTGTATTCATTGGCTGAAGCAAAAATCTTTTCAGAAGCTATACCGCTTGCGATATACAATGATGATAAGTTGGTTGGTTTTATTATGTATGGAAAAGAGCCGCGTGATAACAATGAATATTGGATAGACCGATTAATGGTTGACGAAAAATACCAAAAGAACGGTTTTGGCAAAAGAACTCTCGAAATAGTAATTGACAAAATCAAACAGGACAAAACACAAGACAAAATAAAAATAAGCACAAACCCTGAAAACATGGTCGCCAGAAAGTTATATGCCAAATTAGGATTTTATGAAACTGGTGAATTACATGGTGACGAAGTATTGATGATATTGGAGTATTAAAGAATACCCCGCAGTATAAGCATTATCTTTTCCGTCCGCAAAAATTAAATAAGCAACACTAAATAATATAGACATTATTGGGTTGGGTGTGATATAATTATTTTGTGTGCCATTACGTTCTTTATTGGTGGCGAGTGAAATTTATATTATAGGTAGGGAGATTTATGAAAATGGAGAACGAGTATTTCAAAAGCGAACGTTTATTGTATAGACCATATATGCTTGACGATTTGGAAACGGTATATAGGTTTTTTAATGAGCCGGCAAGACGTAAATGGTTTTATTTTCAAGAACCTGATTGCTTAACAAGAGAATTTGCGCTTAATCAAATTAAAGAAAACATGGAGAATTGGAATAAAAGGGTTAGTGTGTTAAATGGCGGCGGGTTAGCAATGGTATTAAAGGAAACAGGAGAATTAATAGGAAGTGTAAGCGTTGGTAGAAGCACCAGACCTGATGTTCATTTAGATGGTTTAGAAATGGGTTATTTCGTAACCGAGGCGCATCAGGGAAAAGGATATGCCACAGAAGGCGCAAAGGCTGCACTTGAGTGGGTAATAAACCGTTGCCGTGAAATTGATAGTTATCCCATTATTGAATGTCATGTGGAACACGAGCATTTGGCTTCTCGTAAAGTAGCCGAAAAAGTAGGGTTTGTTTTTAACCGTTCATATAAATATCTTACCGTATATATATTTGAAACGAGTAAATATAAAACATGAACAGTATAAGCATTAACTTGTCTGTTCAAGAAATTAAATAAGCAACACTAGATTTTGCACATCACAATAAATCGAGCAATAAGCCCTCGTTCCTCTTTTTCAAAGCTGGAAGATATACGAACAAAAAGACGATTACCTGTTGCACCTATCGTCTTTTTCTGCTAAAATTAACTTGATCAGATTTGTAGGGGGCATTATGGATAAAGACATTCCGCACGACAACAGCAAGCAAAATAAAATCTATTGGCACGATGCTTTTTATGCCGCCCTACAATTAGAACTGCACGATTATGAAGATGTTCTAACATTCGAAGACGAACACCAACTAAGCAAAGAAGCTCTAATAATGGACGTTCTAATAATCAAAAAGGTGGCAGATGTCAAAATAGACAAAAACATAGGACGAATATTCAGAAATTACAACATTTTTGAGTACAAATCCGAAACAGACAATCTCTCTATTTGGGATTACAACAAGGTAGTAGGCTATGCGATGATATACTCCGCTTTCAGGGAAATCCCCACAGAGGACATAACAATCAGCTTTATAGTTACGCCAAAACCCATGAAATTATTCGACCATCTTGTTAATAACAGAGGATTTGAGGTTGAAGAAGTGAGCAGCGGCATATATTACGTTAAAGGCGATACTTTTAATGCACAAATAATCGAAAGCAAAAAATTGACCGCCGCCGAAAATGTCTTTTTGAAAAATTTGCGGAGCAGCCTAACAAAAACGGATATGCAAGAAGTGTTTGAGGCTTACAGGAAATACGGAGTGTTGGAAAAAGTGAATATTTATCTTAATAGAGTGTTGGGTGCAAACCAACCAATTTTGGAGGAGGTTTTAGCAATGCTTGATACCGCTGTGAGGGAAATTATTTTTGAGCATTTCGAGAAAGACGGTACGTTTGATAGGCTTAGAAACAAGGAACGAGAACAAGGGCTAGAACAAGGGCTAGAAAAGAAAGCTCGAGAAACCGCCCTTGAAATGTTAGGCGATGGCTTTACTCACGATAAAGTCGCACATTACGTAAAAATGCCCCTTGAATGGGTGCAAAACCTAACAAAATAAAACAAAACCGCTCTAAATGGCTGAAACTAAACCATTGAGAGCGGTTTTGTTTTACAATTTTTTTTCATGCCCTTTTCTGCAACGTATAATTTTCGCAAAACAACAAACGAAAGTTGCACAAATTTTTCCAACAAAAAAATATTTTTATAGCAATTTTTTGTAACTATTTCACAAATTTTA
>WRKK01000194.1 GCA_009782245.1 Defluviitaleaceae bacterium
CATTGAGCCATTGAGCCATTGAGCCATTGAGCCATTGAGCCATTGAGCCATTGAGCCATTGAGCCATTGAGCCAAAAAAGGCTTATTTTATTGCAAAACATAAATTGCAAAATCCAACGAATAGGCTGTTTTAGAAAGGTTATACATGAAAAACAAAATGCAAGCAATGTTACTAGGATTTTTATTAGCAGGATTAGTGGGCTGTGCAGGTGTAGCGCAAACTCCTGCTCCTGCGGCTACACAAAATTGGGGCGAAATTGGGAACGAGACCGTATCTGAAACACCTAATGTCGATCCTCCAGCATTTGTGCCGTCTGGAACGCCACCGCCACGCCCAGAAAATATACCAGAATCTATAACAATACAAGGGAGACAGTACGGAACAAATCAACGTACTGTAAGTATCTTTGGAGAAAATCTTACCAATGAAGATATTGAGCCATTAAGATACATGGTAAATCTAACCGAACTGTCCTTAACGGGTAATCACCATATAACCGATTTATCTCCAATAGCTGGGCTTACTAATTTAACTCACTTAAGCATTTATAATTCTGAAATAAATGATATAACCCCACTTGCGTACCTTACTAATTTAGTGAGCCTGCACTTAGGTATTGCCATGATTTCTACTCATGATTTGGAGCTAGATATTATTACCTACGAAACGATTGATATAGCACCACTCGCCAATTTAACTAATTTAATTTATCTCGATTTGTTTGCATCGACGAATAATATTACTCCTATATCTAACCTTACAAACTTACAAGAATTAAATTTGAGTACCAATCAAATAATCGACTTAACACCTCTCGCTAACCTTACAAATTTGCAAAGTTTATTTTTGTTAGGCGAGCAGATAACAGACTTAGAGCCTCTGAGCAATCTTATTAACCTTAAAAAGCTAGATTTGATATGGAATAGAACAATAGCGGATATATCTCCGCTTGCTAATCTGATTTATTTACAAGACTTAACTTTGCGAGGGAATCAAATAACCGATATAAGACCGCTTGCAGGACTTACTAATTTGAACAGACTTAGCTTAGTAATAAACCAAATATCCGATATAACGCCACTTGCTGGGCTTACTAATTTGACTTCTCTTGGCTTAGATGATAACCCAATAACGGACTGGTCGCCAGTATCGCATATAGCTAATGTTCACGGAAGACCTTAAAAATGCGGCGTTGGGAAACAAACTTCACACAAAACAAAACCACAGGAGGACATACTTATGATAGAATTTTTAGCAATAGCATTTGTAGCTTTATTAATGATTTTTAGGCTATTTCCAGGAATATTAAACAAAGCCATGTACAGCGGAAAAAACGCCGCCGTGCAAGATATGTTCGCAAACAAGCTAAAAATCGACACAAACTTCAGCATTGACGACATTACCCAAAAATTTTTCGCCAAATTTCCCGCACAGGATAAAGCCTGGTTCAACAAAAAGTGGATTTGCGACAAAATAATCGCCGAAAATGGGCATTTTCTCTTCTTCGTAATCGGCGTGGACGATATACGGCAGTACATTGAATCCACAAGCCGAATGGGCGGAAAATCTAGCAGTTACGCTATCGGCGTACAAGAATTAACTCTTGCGGCACTAAAGCTAAACGAAACAGAAAACGGACGCACTTCTGCTGAATTTGCCTTTGTTGACCGCATAACCACAAACAACTACGAATCCCACGTAAAAGAAATGCAGGAACTGCTGGCAACAGTAAAAGATACATTCCGTGCGGATTCCACCTGCAAAATCACGGAGGGCGAAAGTTTTTTTGAAGGCCCAGTTTTCGCGGACGATTTCCGCTAAAAATAGCAAAATGGCGTAATTTGCCCTAATATAAACAATAAATTCAGCAAAAAATCCCGCATCATGGGATTTGCAAATGCAAAGGAGAATATTATGAATTTTTGTCCAGAATGTGGCTCTAAAATCACGATTTCTGATAAATCGTGCCGTTCTTGCGGAATTGCTTTATCCGCAAATACAGCCCTTGGCGGCGATTACTCTAGCCAAAAAGGCTACTTCCAAAGAGAGCAAGAAATATCCCCCGAACCTTTTAACGTTAAAAAATTTATTTTGATTGCGGTGGCTTTGCTGGCGGGATATTTTGCAATAACATCAATAATAGCAATTCCTGGCAACAACCGCATTAGAACTGTGCAAAATACGCCGCTCCAGTTGGGTATGCAACGAACAAACACCACTTACGGCGAAGTTTTGGAGGGCTTTTGCACCAACACTAGCTGGGAGGCGTTTGATGCAAATGCTTTAAGGCGAGTTGTGGAGTTTACAGGAACAAGCCGCCAAGGCGATAGAATCCTAATCCAATTTACCCACACAGGAATATCTAGCGACAACTCGCCATGGGAACTTGTTTACATGGAAATCAACGGCAGAGCCATTAGCGGCGGCGAAGCCACAAATTGGTTTAGAAACGCCCTGCATTTTACAGGGTTGTCATAAGGAGGAAAAATATATGTGTCCAGAATGTGGAGCAAAACGGAATTTTGCCCAACTTGCGGAGCGGCTTTGCCCATGAATGTCGCCAAATCCGCCAACCACGAGCCGTTGGCTAATTCCCAAAATTTGCCTGAAATAAGCGTAACAAGCGAGCCGCCAAAAGAAATGACCCTTGACGAGGCTTGGAAACTTTACAACAGGCTAAATGAAGACAAAAGGGCGTATCATAAAGGCAGGGTTTTGTCTGCACCGATTACTGGTGTAGTATGCTTTATTGTCGGTGCTTTGCTACAACTGCCCGTTAATTCGTCAATGTTCAGTATGTACTATGTGTCAAACAATTTTATCTTTATTTTGTTATCGCACGTGGGATTTTACATAGGTTGGGTAATGTTGCCCGTAGGATTTATATGGGGTGTGAAATCTCATAAAGCAAGCAAACAAGATTTATCGTGGCAAGACGTGCGAGATTACGAAACAAACGCCGCAAATTTATATTCTACCGACCCGCAAGAATCCGATAATTGGCTTGTAAAGGCGATGGCTTTGGAACAGGCGTTGAGGGTTATTGATAAATCTAAGAAGTTGTGAGGTATGGCGGAACGAAAAAGTTTAATTTAGCATCAATTATTGCAATAGCAGTTGTGGCAGTTGTTATATTTGCGGCTTTCGCCCATTTTCGTAACCGTCAACGGCAACACAATCTGCTACACCTCACGCCAAACCATGAACGTCATAAACTTTGGTTTATTGAGGTTTCGTTGTTTGGACGGTAACATAAATTTATATTGAAAAGAGGAAAAAACTATGTCTTGCCCAAAATGTGGAGCAAAGCAACTATCGGCTGGGAAATTCTGCCAATCTTGTGGAGTGGCGTTGCCAAAAAGCACCACACCGACATACAAAAACAGATACTTGCAAACTAAAAATGTAAACTACAACGTGGTAAAAGCGGTAATAATTACGGCAGTTATCGTATTTGCGGTATCTTTGGGTTTTTATACGAGAGCATTAAATAACAACCGAATTAGCGAACTGCAAAACACGCCTATTCAGCCTTTTTTATCACTTTTGCAGATTCCATTTTTGTCAACAACTGCAACGTACGGAGAACTTTTAGAAAATTTTTGCACGGACACAACTTGGACGGCGAGTGATGGTTTTTCCGCAGAATTTACAGGCACAACCCTACAAGGAGAAAGGGTTATCATAAACTTTTCTAAAATGACTCTAACTGGTTGGGAAGTCCGCCGAATGTACGCAAACCTCCGTGAATTGGATGATTGGGAAATTGTCAACTGGTTTGCGGAAGCATTGCATTACACAGGTTTGTAACATAATCAAAAAGCTAGGAAAACACTTGAAAACGAATGGGTTTGCAAAATTAAATTTAGAATGCCAAAAAAGGCGGAAATTTCCCGCCTTTTTTATATTTCCCAATATAGCAAAAAACCGATTTTTGTCAACCAAAACCCCACCAACAAAATTTACAACTCCCTCTTGCATTTCCCAAAATTCCATGCTAAACTGAATTTAGTCAGGAAAATCAATATCCCTGCAAGGAACTTATTTTATATACGGAGGTTTTTTTATGAAAGCATTTATGGACGATAACTTTTTGTTGAACAGCGATACAGCCGTGGAATTGTTCAACCATGTAAAGGATTTGCCAATCGTGGACTATCATTGCCATTTGATTCCCAAAGAAATAGCCGAAGACAAGCATTTTACCAACATAACAGATTTGGCACTAGGCGGCGACCACTACAAATGGCGGCTAATGCGGGCAAACGGCGTTGACGAAAAATACATCACTGGCGACGCTGGCGACGACGAAAAATTTCATTATTGGTGTGCCACAATCGAGGACTGTATCGGAAGTCCGCTGTATCACTGGACCCACCTGGAAATGCGGCGTTATTTTGATTATGACGGCCCAATTACTGGCGATTTATCGGGCAAAATTTACGCACATTGCAACGCAATCATTGCAAAGGGCGATTTTTCGGCTTGGAACATCTTCAAAAAATTTCACGTGGCACAAATCGGCACAACGGACGACCCCGCCGACGACCTGCAATATCACAAGCAAATGATTGAAAACCGCAAGCACGACAGCAAACTGCCGCTGATACAGCCAACGTTTCGCCCGTCAAAGGTGCAGGATATAGAATCGCCCAATTTTGTCAACTACATTCAAACGTTATCGGCGGCGAGCGGCGTACAAATCACAAATCGTGAAACCCTGCACAAAGCCTTGGACAACCGCCTGGATTTCTTCCACGAGATGGGCTGCCGCTGTTCGGATAACGCACTAGATCCGCCAGTTTTCGTGCAACAGCCAGGAATCCCAGCGGAGGCTGATGCAATCTTGCAAAAGGCTCTAAAGGGCGGCAAAATAGCCCACGATGCGGCGTTGATTTACCAAACGGATTTAATGCTGTGGCTGGGCAAAGCCTACAACGCCCGTGGTTGGGCGATGCAGCTGCATATGGGCGCGCAACGCAACAACAACTCGCTAATGGTGCAAAAATTGGGCACAGATACGGGCTACGATTCCATGTCGGACGAGAGTTTTTCGCAACCGTTGGCGAAATTACTGGACGCGCTCGAGATGGAGCAAGCCCTGCCAAAGACAATCCTGTATGCCCTAAATCCCACGGCGGACACAATGCTGGCGACTATGATAGGCAATTTTCAAGGCGGCGGCATAAAAGGCAGAATGCAATGGGGCAGTGCGTGGTGGTTCAACGACACAAAACTGGGCATGGAAAAGCATTTGCGGACGTTAGCCGATTGCGGAATGTTGGCACGATTCATCGGAATGCTGACGGATTCGCGCAGTTTTATGTCGTACCCACGGCACGAGTATTTTCGGCGGATTTTGGCACAACTTATCGCCGACTGGGTTGACAATGGCGAGTTTCCTAACGATATGCCACGGCTTAAAAGGATTATGGCGGATATTTGCTATAATAACGTTGTGGAATATTTGGGGATTGAGAAATAAAGAAATAAATTTGCACGGCGTAAAATTTGCACAGCAAAAGGGCGGAATCTCGCCCTTTTTGCCTATTTTTTTATCTGTTTTTTATCTATCGTCCGTCCCAGGAAACCAATAAATCCACATTTTCCGCCTGTGCAAACGACATTCGCAGTAACACTCGCCCAGCCGTGAAACCCGCTGTGTCTACGCCGCCAACCGCAACCGCCCCATTCGCACCGTTTGGAGCAATTTCAATTTCTCGGATAATTTCGCCCTGCCGCAATTCCAGACTAACTCCGCCGTTCGCCGAGCCGCTAATCGCCAAATTTCCTAAGTTTTCAAGGCTCAACTGCGGCGAAAATTGCACAAATCCGTTGCCACTGCCCAATCTAACGTGCCATTCTCCATTTCCGCTAGATGTCCGTAAATCTCGGAAAGCACCGCTACGCATATTTCCGAAAATATCCTGCATAATGCCGCCGCTCGTGTTCGCAATCGCCATATTTCCACCGCCGATGCCTATATCAAAAATAGAAACCA
>WRKK01000195.1 GCA_009782245.1 Defluviitaleaceae bacterium
GAGGACGGTCGCCCCTACAACAGTGCCACCGTAGGGGCGACCGTCCTCGGTCGCCCGTTCTCCCGACCCGATTTAGCTTAAGTATACGCAGGTAACCCGCTCATTTTTTTAATTGCATAAATATACACCACAAAAATTGCATTGCGAAATTTTTATCAACCTGTTATCATTCTACACTTTTTGTTAAAATTTGTCAATTTACACAACCAACAACCATTCACGCATAAAACCCCACCGCAAAAATGTTACAACAAACTCTAAAGTTACGGGGATTCCCGTTATTACGGGATAAAACAGCAAAAATAATGCCATTGTTATTATTGCAAAAATGCAAGCGATGGTGCGGTTACTAATGTGATTTTTGACAAATTTTGCTGATTTTGCTGGCTTTTTCAGATTTCCCAATTTTTCCAGCAAAATATTTTCTTTTATTGCGTACGCTATCATAAGCGATAAAAATATCACGTTTGGGAAATAGTAATATATAAAAGTTACTCTACCAGCGATTAGCCACGGCACTAAAAACGCCATGTAGCCAATGACTAGAAACAGCGGAATAAAAGCATTTTTAGTGCTTTTCGCAAAAATTTTATAAACGGTATACAGCAACGCAGGAAGTCCGCCCCACCAAACTATTGGGTTGCCAAAAGCACTTATTCCTTGGCGTAAATTTGAGACGGGCAGGGTAAGGTCATAATATAGCATTGGCCGCCAGTTTACAAGCCATTCCCACCACGGCGATGCAAAAGTATGCTCTGCATCTAGCATTGTAACAAGATGGAAATTTAGCATATCCAGTTGGTTTAGGTAAAAAATTTCCCAAAAGCCGCCATAATACAGGCTACTTACACCGCCGTAAGGTATGTAGCTTATTGCATAAATACTCACTGGAATCACAATAAAAAATCCCACGCAAGCCGCAAAAGTTAAGGCTGTGCGTTTGTAAAAGTTAGGAATTTGCTTGCGTAAAACAAAGTTTCTGCCAGTTATCACAAAAAATATAACGGCGATTCCCGCAGCACCGTAAAAACCAAACCATTTTGTCGCTATTGCAAAACCCATAAAAATGCCGCAAAACAGCAACGGGACAAACGTCTTTAGCAGGGGCAAATTGGCAAAATCTAGCCGCCCGTACTTGTACATAAAATAAAACATCGCCACAATAAATAAAATAACGAAAGAATCTATTGCACCAACTCGGGTTTGCACATAGTGCATGAAATCAAAGGCGAAAACAAGCGTTGCAAAACCTGCCCAAAAAACACTATCCGAAGAGCGGGATTTTTGGGCATTTTGTACATATTTGTTTATGTCGTCAAAAATAGCCAAAGCAAGCAAATAAAACGGGATAAGCATTAGCACACCCGCCAAAGTTCCCATAAACCGCCAGCCGAACGGAGTCATGCCAAAAATTTCGATGCCCCAAGCTAAAATAACCTTGCCAAGCGGCGGGTGCGTCCATTCGTAGATTTCCATGCCGTGGATAAGTTGGTACGCCGTTTTGGGATAATAAATTTCGTCAAAGTAGGTAGAGTGCATATAATCAAGGGCTTGCAGCGGGATTAAATGCCACTCGTCAAAAAGAGCCGCCCCGTTTTCGGATACATAAACAACAGGGATAAACGTGTCAACCGCAGTACGGAAAGCCATTTCCATTATAAAAAATTGGTCAGTTGTGGGCGTAAGGCGTACAAAGCGGGTTTGCACGATTAACGAGCGAATATCCCAAGCAAAGGCACGACCCGTTTCCATGAAAAAACCGTCGCTCCAATTTTCGCCGTCATAGGAAAACTCTAGCATGAAAATTTGCCCGTAGCTTGCACCCGTCATAAACTGAATATATTCCACAGGAGCAATCGCACCGAAATCTATTTCAACGCTAGTGTTTTGTTCGCCAAAAAAGCGGGTTTGCGGCGATGATAAATTTCCCAAATTGGTAAAAGCAAACGCCGCATAAACTGCCACGATAATTGTGCAAACTAACCAATTTTTATGCCGTTTATAAAAGTTTGTTCGCCAAAATTGCCAAATGTATAGCAGCCCAAACACAAATATAATGCTGATTACCACAATCAAAAAAATTAACATTTCATTACCTCATTATTGTAAACCCCGCAAGCCCTTTTTCAGCTGAATTATTTTGCCCACCCTGTGCAAAAACGAAATTACAAGTGCTACAGTTAGCAAATAAACGAAAACGGTCATTATTAGCCGATAATCCAAAATATTGCGTAACAAAAACACGCTAGGCAACAGCATTACCGCCGAAACAGCCGTTTTGCCAATTTTGTCAAACACGGCGACTCTGGGTTTATTGGGCGATTTTTGGGATTTTTGGGATTTTTCCAAACTGTTCATTATTTTTGATGTCAAAATAAATTCGGCACATTTTGCCAACATAACAACAACAAACCAAGCAGGAGTTATGTATAAATATGCAAATATTGTCAAAGTGGCTATTATATAAGATGCGTCGGCTATAATATCCAGTTTTGCACCCCAAACAGTAGCGGATTGCCATTTTCTTGCCAAAAAACCGTCCAAAACATCGGACACAATAATACAGGAAAACAGCAAAATTATCAGCACATTGTGCCAGTTTGCGGGATAATTTGCCGTGTACACCGTGTAAATGCCAACAACAAAGGGCAAAACAACCAACAGCCTTATCGCCGACAAACAGTTGGGAATATGCTTTTTTAGCAAATCCGATAAACTCAACAAATTCAGCAAATTCAACAAATTCAATCAAAAACCTCCTATTGCCAGCCAGAACAGTTAGTAAGGTAGATTTTTGCGTTTTTGGTTGACATTGCAAAATATTGGGCGACCATTGGCCGCCCTTATATTATAGCATATTCCGAGTTTTTTACATACGCAAATTTATCTGCGTGGCGAGGCACTCCATCTGCCGCCAGGCGAGGCACTGCCCCAACCGCCAGGCGAGGCACTGCCCCAACCGCTAGGCGACGACCAAGCTGGCGAAGACCAGTTAGTTGCAGGTGCGTTCGGGGTTGCAGCTGCTGAAACTGGCGGTGCTGTAACTTGCGGTACGGGCGGGGGTGGCGGCGGTGCGGGTGCTGGCGGCGGCACGGCGGCGGGAACTTCGCCACGGCTCATTCGCACTAAATGTGATGTTTCGGCGTTTATATGCACGGTGTAGCGGATATTGCCCGTTGTTACCTCTACTTCAAACATTGGCACGCCGTTTTCGCTAAAAAACAGCGATTCGCCTACTGTGCCGCTACCCACAAATTGCAGGGCTAAATTTCGGGCATCTTGGGAAGATATTGTTGGTATACCAGCTTGCAAGGGGGCATTGCCTTGCCCGTTCCCGTTCATGTTTTGCAACAACGCTTGTATTAACGCCCTAAGTTCGGAAATCTCCGCTTGCATTTGCTCCACGTTTTGCCCTGTATTTTGCTCCATTACAGGTATTTGTGCGGCTTGGGCAACTATCGACTCTTGGGTAAGTATGTGGGTTACAAATACTGCCGTTGCCACAAATACGCCCAATAATCCAACCGATAACAAAAACTTGCCCAAAAATTTACTTTTCTTTTTTTCCGTTTGTGAGTTTTTCACTCAAATCACCTTGCTTTCTGATAAATTTTGATTTTTTGTAATATTGGCGGGTTGGTGTTTTGGGGATTTTTTGCTTGATTTTGCTTGGTTTTGCTTGATTTTACTAACTTTCACGTTTTTTGCACCGCACCGCCATTACAATTTATCCACTACAAATGTAGTAATTATTATTCTACACTTGTAGTTTTTGTTTGTCAAGAGGTTTTCAAAAAAAATTGTGTAAATTTTTGGGAATTTTTTGCGGCGGTTTTTGTGAGATTTTACCTAAAATTTTTCAGAATTTATGGTAAAATTTTATAGCCACCGTCAAAATAACTAAAAAATATCGAACGCACAAACGGGCAGGGGACGGTCGCCCCACCTGCGGTATATTTAAGCTAAAATCAGAGGGGAAAACGGGCGACCGACCCGCCTGCCGACGGGCAGGGGACGGTCGCCCGTCCGTCTAATCCCCAATGTTTCAATAAAAGTATACGCAGGTGGACGGTCGCCCGTCCCCCACTAAATCGTTTAAGTTAATGACAGTAATATTACCTACCCGTCCGCATTGCTAAAATTTGCTGAATTTTTGGCAGATTTTCAAATAAACTCGCCTAATTCGCTAAGTTTGGCAATTTCGTAAGTTGGCACAATATCGGTATTATTTGCCGCACCATCGGGGTTATACCAGCAACTATCAATCCCCGCAACATTGCCACCCGCAATATCCGCCGAAAGCGAATCGCCGACAATAATAATTTTGCTTTTATCGGTTTGCGAAATATGCGAAAAAACGTAGTCAAAATAAGCGGCTTGCGGCTTGCGGAATCCCACGCCCTCTGAAATAAAAAAATCCGAGATTAGTTCGCTGATAGCAGAGTTTTCTACTCGGGGTTTTTGGGTTGACAAGTTGCCGTTGGTTACTATGTAAATTTTTTTGTTGCTGGCGGCTATTTTTTTGCATATTTCCAAAGCACCGTCAATCAAAAATATTCCTTTTGCTAGTTCTGCCAAATATTGTTGGTTAAATTTTTCCGCATTGCAGTCAACGTTAATTTCGCCAAACAGTTGGGCAAAACGTAAAGTTTGCAGTTCGTCTTGCGTGTTTTCGCCCTTTTCGTATTTTTTCCATATTTCAGCGTTAATCTCACGATATTTTTGGCGGATTGCGTTGGTGTAGGTTATGTCAAACTTGACAAACATTGTTTTTAGGGCGTTTTCCTCTGCCATGTCATAGTCAAATAATGTGCCGTCCGCATCAAATAGGAATGTTTCGTATTTTTTCATGGGATTGTTCTCCTTTGCTTGATTTTTGGTGTGTTGCGGTTGCTTGCAAAATGCACAAGCAACCGCCATGGTGTTCGGCTTATTAGGCGTTTTCGGCTATATATTCCAATATTTCTTCTGCTGTTGAACCTTGTTTTAACAAGTCTTGCATCATGGATACGATTTTGTTCTTTTTGTTTTCTTCACCTTTGTCTATACCTATCTCTATCAAAGCCTGAATACCCACATTATCTTTCAAAAGTCCCATATTATTCACCCACACTTTCTTTATTTCGTCAATATCGGCGGTTCGTATCGTTAAAAATAGTATTAAAATTTGCAATTTTTTCGTCATCGTTGCCGTATCGCCTATTTGCGGGGTTATTTTCAGCACCTCATCTAAAAATTCGTATAAGGTTGTCCCCTGCTCGCTGCCATACATTGGCAGATATATTAGTTCTAACTCGTTGATTGGCTCGCCAGCGGCTAGTTGTTGCTTTATCTTCTTTAGTGTCGCATCGCCGTCTCGTTCTTTTAGGCATATAATTTTTGGCTTGAATGTTATGGATTGATTTTGGTACTCCACTACGGTTGGTCTTTTTTCTGTGATGATTATCGTTGTAGACGGTATTTTATGCTTGCGTGATAGATAAATATTATATCCGCAAAACCGCATTAAATCGTCTTTGCTAACGTCAACCTCAAATTCTTTGTGTACGCCAAACGTGCCTAATGTTTCGTTGAAAATTTTTACTGCGAAATCGCCTATTGCCTCGACTGCCGTTGTTTCTGGATTCAGAATTTCTGATACTTGCCCCGCCAAATCTGCATCTAAAAATTCCAGCGATTTATTCAAAAACAGCGTAAAACTGTCCTTAAATACTGAATCTTTATTGTGTGCTATTTTGGTAAACTTGTCCGTTTCGTCAAATTTCATTACGCTCCCCTTTTTGTTCAATTATTTACTTTATATTGTATTTGTTTTTCGTGGAAAAGTCAATAGTTTTTTATCAAAATTATGCTGCCGAAATCATTTTTTATTGAGTTCCAAAACAATTCCTATACAATAAAAACCGTAGAAATTTTGAAAATTTTTCACAATGGCTTTTGTGAAATTTTACCTAAAAATTCACAAAAATTACAACAAATTTTTATTTCAACCGTCAAAATAACCAAAAATGTTGCCCCGCATATATATATATATATATATATATAT
>WRKK01000196.1 GCA_009782245.1 Defluviitaleaceae bacterium
GTGCTGGTCGTCATGGTGTTGACTGGGATTATTGGAGGTTAAGAATGGGGGACAAAATGGTAAATTTTGGGAGATCGCCGTAAAATCGGCGTTTGCGGTTAGGAATCGGCTTTGGAAGAGTGGGCGGCGTGAGAAAGCCGCCCACAAGGCACAGCGAGCAAGGCAAGCGTGAAAATTCGTCAATGTTATCGCCACCTCTGCGGCATTTTCCGCTTGAAATAGAAAAAGCGAGTAATAGGGAGAAAAGGGGAGAAAAATGACGATAGGCGAGAAGATAAAAAAATTACGTTTAGCGGCGGAGATGTCGCAAGAGCAGTTGGCGAGTCGGTTGTATGTGTCGAGGCAATGCGTTTCCAAATGGGAGCGAGATGCGGCTGCACCTTGCGTGTATTCGGTCGTGCGGATTAGTGAGATTTTTGGGGTAACTACGGATTTTTTGTTGAAAAATCCGCCACAGATTGGTAATTTTGGCGAAAATGGCGTTGTTTTGGGGTTTGGTGGTGGTTTCGGTGGCGTGAAGAGCCGTAGGGTTTACACAATGACCGAACGTGTGGCGAAGAAAGCCGAGCGAGCGAAAAGGCGGAAGAAAGCCGAGCGGTTTGTGCAAGTTCGGCTACGGAGCGGTTGAGGTTGATTTGGCGGATTTATCCGCCTTTTTTGTTGGGGGCAATGGGCGGATTTTCACAAAAAATCAAGGGCGAGAGCTTCCTCGCCCTTGGTTTCTGCCCTTTGCTTTGCAACTTCATTTCCGAGAAATCCACCAACCCCAAACATTAACCGCCACCACAAACACCAATCCAGCCACGCTCGCCCAAAAAAACGAATAATTCTCGCCGCCCCAAATCCACAGCGACGTGTACGACCAGTTGATTATCGTGTGCGCCAATGTTACCGCCACGAGTGAGAAATATCGCCGAAATATCAGCACTAACGCTTGGTGCATGAAAAATACGCCCACCAAATACATCAGCAACTCCGCGCCGAGCGATATTCCGCTAAGCAACGCAATCGGCACGTGGACGAACGCAAACATCGCCGCACCCACGCCAATCGCCAACCTATCCGTCCGAAACACGCCATACAGCCGTGTTTGCAGGAATCCCACAAAGAAAATATCCTCATACGCCGCCATTACGAAAAAGTAGAAAAACAGCCACAAAGACCGCATTATTGGGGCAAGTTGCATATCTTCGTATAAAATCGGCGGTAACGCAATATTGATTATTATCGGAATTACGGCGAAAATCAGCCCCAAAACCGCCGCCTTGCCGAGCCGTTCGCCGTGCAAGCCGATTGACCGCAAGCCCTGCTTTTTCAGCAAAACCACGCCAAAAACCAGCGCCGTCAGCACCGCCGCGCCGATTAGACTAATCGCCTGCCGCTGGTTGACATCGTATTCCGAGAAAACGACAGCCAACGCCGCCCACGCCATAAACAGCACATAAACGCCAATCGCCGCCGCTGTATCTCTTTTCCGATATTTTGTTACCTCTTCTTGAAAATTCATTTTACATCTCCCTTTCTGATTTCCGAGATTTACTCGCTACTCGGACTTCTTGAAATGATTTACAATCGTCTTTACCAAGCCCGAAATGCCAGTGCTAGTCGGCACAACTACGAGCAATGCCGCACCGTGCAACTGCTACTCCCAATCCACGGAAACGGCGACATTTTCGGTGCGGTCAAAGTAGAGTTCTAGCCGCAGTTCGCCAGGCAAAAACAAAGAAAACATATCTGGAAGTAAAATGTTTCCGACCTTGTCGTCCAATCCGTCGTGCAAATCCAGTATCTGCACAAATTCGCCCTGTGTCAACGACATGGTTATCGCGCCACTTGTCAAGCTACTTTGCACGTGCATGGCGGCGAGTTGCGTGGCTGTAACCGAGATGTCGCGCCGTCCGTTGCCACGCAGGCTGTTGGCTGTGATTTCCCAGTTTGTAAGGGTTCGCTCCTCGTTCATGCCAGAGTCGACCCTCATCGTCCACACGCTGCTAGTTTCGCCCAACGCCCACGGAACACAGCCCGTAAACACGCCAAACATCAGCGTACACGTGAGTAAAACTGCAATGTTTCCTAATTTTTTCATACTTTCCTCCAATTTCTACGATTTTGCGTTTGAATTTCGGATTTTTCCGTTCGCAATTTCGTTTGGTAATGAGAATATTATAAAATGGGCGGTTGATGGAAGTCAAGCAACCGTTAGTTGCGTTTTTGAAAATGGGGCGAAAAACGGCTGCAAAAGGCGAAAATATCACGTTGCACTTTTTAGTTGCGGCTGTCCAAAAAAAATTTCGCAATTTTTCACAAAACGCTTGCAAAAATTTTCGGAATGGGTTATAATGAATTATAAATCGAAAAGGGGGACACACCAATGATTTTAGGCTCAACAAAAAGGATAGATTTAAGCACCTCGGCGTTCGAGAGGATAGTAACGGACGGCAGCCTATATGTGGACAAAACCCACATGATAGAGCATTTTTTGCGTGATTCCAGTGCGGTACATCTAGTTACACGCCACAGACGACTGGGAAAAACGCTGAATATGGACACTTTGCGGTGCTTTCTGACGGATTCGGCGGATTATCGGCATTTGTTCAAGGGGCTGTACATTGAAAGTAGCCCAGTTTGGGAAAAAGCGAACTCCGCACCCGTGTTTTACTTTGATTTTAAGGGGTTGAATCCGCAACGGTACAAGGAAGAAATTTACGACACAATTTGCGATTATATCGATATGTACTGTGAAAACGCCGTTTTAAGCAGAGCTACTATGCGGTATCTTAACGAAAATCAAGTTGACAACCCAAACGGCTTGCTATATCTCACGGAATCCGTCTACAAAGCCACTGGCAAGCGTTCCTACATTCTCATTGACGAATACGACAAGTTGCTCATGGACAACCACAAATCCGATAAATACGAGGAAATTCGAGATTTTGAAACGCTGTTTTTCTCGACTGGCGTGAAAGGCAATCATTATTTGGAAAAAGCCCTAATTACGGGCGTTATGCGGATTTCCAAGGAGAGCCTGTTTAGCGGACTGAACAATATCGTGGATTTTGATATGTTTGACGATGAACTTTACACCAACGATTACGGTTTTACGGAGCAGGAAGTGGCGGAATTATGCGATATGGCGGAATTAGACGCACCCACCAGAGCCACTCTAAAAGCGTGGTACAACGGCATAATGATTAACGGAACGCCCATTTACAACACTTATTCCACGGTATCGTTTTTGAATAGTGGCAAATTTCGCTGTCATTGGACACGCAGCGGCGTAATGGACACAATCGCTGATTTGCTGAACGAAGAGCGAATGGAAACGATTACACGACTCTTGGCTGGCGAAGAGGTTGAAATGCCTGTCGAAAGGCGTTTTTCGGTAATTGGACTTCTGAAAAATCCGCAAAACTCGGATTTTTATTCTCTGCTTGTGCAGGCTGGATATTTGGCTGTGCAGAAAAATCTTGAATCATCGGAAACAGCTTACGATTTTATGTTGCTTTCTGTGCCGAACAAGGAACTGACGATTGCGTGGCAACAATTTATTCTAAAACACGCCTTTGCAGAGCCTACCGCCGTTCTCAACATTTTCCGCAACTATAAAAATCCGAAAAAATTCGCCGAGGATTTGGAGAAAATCTTGGACGACAGAATGTCAGTTTACGATTTTGAGAAACCACGAGATAGGGAAAAGCAAAAAATTCTTGAACGCAGCTATCAGCAGTTTATGCTGATTTTGTTATGTGCTTACGGCGATTCTGAGAAACACCCAATTTCCAACCGAGAAAGCGGCGACGGCAGATATGATGTTTTGGTCGAGCGGCGAGAGGCTTATTATATTTTCGAGTTGAAATCTTGCGAAAAGGCGGAGCAGTTGGAAACAGCCGCACAAAAGGCTTTAGAACAGATAAATCTAAAACGTTATGGTGCAGATTTGGATTCGGAAAAGTTGCTTATCAAGATTGGTATGGCTTTTTGTGGGAAACAGTGCAGAGTTGTTTGCGAATGATATTTTCCGAAAAATTTGACAATCATTAGTACCAAAGTTTAACTTTGCGGAAAGCTACAAAATAACGGCAAAAGGCGACTTCACGGTCGCCTTTTGCCAACTTTGCCAATCTAAAAATCATAAACAAAAACCTCAACATTTTTCTCAATCAAATGGCGGATTATCAGCGGTTCAATCTGCTCCCACTTGCCGCCAGCCAGCCCACAGCCAATTCTGGGCATATGCACCGTGGCGTTTAATTCGGCGGCTTTTTCCGACAATTTGACCAACGCATTTTCCACCGCATCATATCTTATCGGTGGGGCTTTGAAAGGCATTTTTACGCCCCTTTGCCCTATCATATTTGCAACGTAAATTTCCTGCTCCACCTGCACAAACTGCACTTCGCCCAACCCAAAATTTTCCTTGGATTTGTACCACGTCCTGTACTGCTTTTCAGGCTCTTTCCAACGCTTGGAAACCGCTAAAACAAAGCCCTTTCCCCAACCGCCGATGTCGTTGCAAATGTGAGCGATTATCTTCGTGCCGTTGCCTATCGGTGCGGTCGCATCGCCTTTTGTGTACGTTATTTGTCTATTTTCCATTTTGTCCTCCTAGCTAATTGTGTGTAAGCGGCATAAATCCGCCAAAATATCATATTTGCGAGCCGATTTTCGCCACGCAAACCTTACATTCACTATAATAACAGGATTTTTCCAGTTTGTCAAGTCCTGCAAAAATTTTTTTCAAAAAAATTTGACACGCTCCAACGCATATGCTATAATAAAATAAAAACGCAAAAAACGGAGGAAAATATGGATATTAACAAGGTAAAATACAGCCAATTAACCGCCACCGAGGGCGAAAATTTAGCCCCAGTGCTGACGGAATTGGAAATAGATTTTGGCAGATTATGCGAATTTTTGAAATTCCCACATAATCTAGTTTTTGTTGCAAAAATCGGAAACGAGATTTGTGGCTTTATTTACGGCTATTCTCTTATGTCGCTGGACTCGCCACCGCAATTATTTGTGTATTCTGTGGATGTTTTGGAGAAATATCAAAATCTCGGAATTGGCACAAAATTATTCCAATACGTAGTGGATTTTAGCCGAGAAAACGGCTTTGCGGAGTGTTACGTTATGACGGACAAAGCAAACAAACGTGCGTGTCGCATTTACGAAAAAGCAGGCGGCAAAAATGACTACGATGACGAAATTATTTATGTCGTCAAGCACGAGAGAAATCTTTGAAATTATTCGTCAAATTTTAGAAAATTCTTAGAAAAATCTTAGAAATTTCCAACCCAAAACTTTGAAATCTACCATTATAATATAATTATCAAATAAATTTTGGGAGGTAATTATGAAGTATTTAATGGTAGTTTTGGCGGCGGTGATGCTTGCAATCGGCGTGGTTGTGGGGCTTGTGGCACTTTCGGAAAGATTTGCGAATTTAACGCCCATTGTGGCGGGGCCAATCCCAACAAGGGTAGAAATACTCGAAACGCACGAGAAAACAGACGCGCAAACGGCGGAAACATGGGAAGAACGCCAATTCCCACCGTCCAACTTGACATTCACGCAAGCGGACATCACAGCACTTGACGACACAGGCTACTTAACGTTGTTAAACCGTGAAAACTCGCTAAACGTGGAGGTTGACATCAGCGAAATGCAGCAAGCGTGGCCAACTGTGCCAGTCAGCTTCGTGGACGACATTTTTCTGCACCCAACCGCTCTCGCCGCAATCAGAAAAATGATGGACGCGGCACAGGCGGACGGTTTGAGCGGACTGCACGTAACAAGCGGCTTTCGCACGTATGCACAACAGGCGGCACTGTACGCAAACGCCGCCAACAGGACGTATGTGCTACCGCCTGGGCAAAGCGAACATCACACGGGGCTTGCGGCGGACATCATGGTGGTCGGCGTGCCACAATCGGAGTTGGCACAGTCGCCGCATGGGCGGTGGATGGCGGAAAACTCGTGGCGGTTTGGGCTGATTTTACGCTATCCGCAAGGTTCGCAAGCGGTAACAGGCGTGGCGTTTGAGCCGTGGCATTTCC
>WRKK01000197.1 GCA_009782245.1 Defluviitaleaceae bacterium
GGGGGGGGGGGGGGGGGGGACGGTCGCCCCTACAATAAACAGTACACCAATACCTATTACAGCAATTCAAAAATTAGCGGGTCACCTGCCCGCCGGCAGGCGGGAGGGGCGCGCTCCTTGCGGGGTGTGGGGCAGCCTGCCCGCCGGCAGGCGGGCGCCCCTCGGTTTTAATCTTTAACTAATGCAAATCAGCAAAAACATCTTGCCTATTGCGGCGATTTTTTACTAGCTTAAACGCAATAAACCCGCCGATTGCCAAAACTACAACGCTTATCCCGATTATCATGCCGTAGTTGCTAAGCAAGTTGCTAAAAAAATTGCCGTCGTCGGTGGGCATAATTTCGCCTGGCCAAAAATCGATGCCGCCGTCGTCCCAGCCGCCAAAGTCCACCATCTCGTCAATGAAAATTGTAAATTCGTGCCTAAACTCTATCACTTCGCCAATTTCATCTTCGCCAGATATTATCAACGTGCCTTGCTGCTCGCCAGACATTTCTGGTACAAACTGCCCCGCAAAATTTGTGCTGTTGCCACGTCCCATATTGCCGACAAACACGTCAATTCCGCTGGTTTCAAAATTGCCCTCTAGTGCCACGCGCAAATTTGCCAGCGTAACCCGCCCAGAATTTATTATGTTAAAATCCACAAAAACAGGCTGAAACATCATTGCTTGCGGCGGAATTTGCAAGTTGCTTATCTCCAACCTCGTAACCTGCCGAACATTTATGCTGATTTGCTCCGTTTCGGTAAACTCGTTAAAATCTTCGTCTTCGTAGTCAAACGTTATCGCAATGTTGTACGTTCGCGGGTTTGCGTTCGGCACGGTAAACATTCTTAACGAACGGCTTACTTCCTCGCGCGGAGCCATGTCCTCAATGAAAAGCGTGTTGCTTGCACCAACTGGCGTAAATACCGCACCCGACCGCTCTTCAAATTCCACCGCCGCCAACGTTACCCTTATATTATGTACACTGCGGGTAGAACTGGTGTTGTGAAACGTCATGTACAAATCAAACTCTTCGCCAGCCGACACAATTAGCGGGTCAACAGAATACGCCGAAACCAACACGCGCGGACGGTGCTGTCCCCGCTCCTCGTCGTTTTCGTCGTCCTCGTCTTCGGGATTGTATACGGTTATTCCTGCAAATTGCTCAAAAGTGTCGGTTTCTAGGTCGCCGCTTGCGCCCGTCTCGTACGCTACTTCAAAGCCCACCATGTGCGTGTGGCTGCCAGCCGTAGAGGTCGCCGAAAAATAAAATGGCAACGATTGCGATTCGCCAGGTTCTAAAATGCCTATCGTATGCACGTTGGCACTTTGCGGCACAATATCCGCTAAATTTGCGGGATTAGCGGCGATGCGAATGTTGCGGGCTGGCAACACGCCCGTGTTGGTTATTTGCATTGTTATCGGCACTTGCTGCCCAACATTTGCAACGCCAGCATAAGCGGACAAATCCGCCGAAACAACCGCTCTGCGCGTACCCTCCAGCGGAGTAAGCACGGTAACAAAAAATGTGAATGTTTCCGTTATCGCCTCGCCCGACTGGCTACGTGCCGTCAACTCAAAAGTTATGGGAAAAGTCCCGCTGGACATATTAGCGGCGGCGGCAAAGTTAAACGATACCGTACTTTCGTGGTCGGGTTCGGCGATTTGTATGAACGGTGCGTTCGGGCTGCCCGACAAAAAAATCCCGTCAGAATCCAATCCATCGGAAATGGCGGCTTGCACGTTGTAAGCGTTGCCATCGCCCAAATTTGCCAGTTGTGCCGATATTGTAAACGTGTTTCCAGGGTAAATATTAGGTTGACTTGTTGTAAAGTTCCGCAAATTTAGCCGAGGTGCAACCGCTTGTGCATCAATGCGAACAGATATTGTATCGTTGCTGGTTTCGCTTGCCCCGTCGCGGGCACTGCGGAACGCAAACTCCAGCCGCAACGAATAATTGCCGCCGTCAGCGTTAGAGTTGGCAGTTAGCCTTGTTCGGATTGTTCGGCTGTGGTTTTGCCCAACAGTACCCAAAATATTGCCGTTGTTCAAAAACTCTATGGTAAACGGGCCGTCCGTAGATGCGGTAACTAGCGTTCCTTCGGCGATTGCGTTGCCAATGTTCCGAATTTCTATGTCTAAAACAAGCTCCTCGCCTGGCGTTAGCACGATAGTTTGCGGTTGCACCAGCCGTATATTGGGAAACTGTGGGCGCGGTGCGGCTTGCGGCGGCGGGGGCGGCGGCGGGGGCGGTGCTTGTCGCAAACTATTTACTTCCTCCCGCAAAGATGCGTTTTCGGCGGCTAGTTGCTCCATATAACGCAACATATTTTCGTCCATGACTGCAAACGCTGGCATTGGCATTATAAAAATCAGCAATAGCGTTAAAATTGTTATTTTTGCAAAAAATTTGTTAGATATGGTTGACTTGTTCGGGTTCGTCAGTTTTGGTATCTTCGGTATTTTCGGTACTTTTTTCATATACAACACGCTCCTTAATTTCCTCAATATTTCCGTCTTTTATTTTTACGATTTGGTCGGCGTAATCGGCGATTTCCAAATCGTGGGTAACAATAAGTAAAGTTTGGTTGTGTTTGCGAGCAATGCCCGTAATTAAGTCCATCATTTCTATGGTGGTTTTTGTGTCCAGGTTGCCCGTGGGTTCGTCTGCGAAAATGACTTCGGGGTTGTTGACAAACGCCCGTGCTATGCTAACTCGTTGCTGTTGCCCACCCGAGAGTTCGCTGGGTTTGTGTTTGCCACGGTTTGCCAAGCCAACGGCATCTAGCATTTCTTTTGCCTTTAAGTTGCGGATTCTTTTTGGCACTTTACGAAAAATCAGCGGCAGCGTAATATTTTCTATTGCGGTTAATGTGGGCAAAAGGTTATAAGATTGGAACACAAAGCCAACGTAGCGCTGGCGATAAATTGCAAGTTGGGCCTCGGTCAGTTTTTCCAGCGGTTTGCCCCTAAATAAAATGCTACCGCTAGTGGGCTTTTCCAGCCCCGCAATAAGGTTAAGCAACGTAGATTTACCCGAGCCAGACGTGCCAAGCAAACAATAAATTTTTCCCCTAACAAAATCCAGCGATATATTATCAAGGGCGACAATACGTTCATCGCCCATTGGGTATATTTTTTGAACATTTTTTAATTGAAATAGCGGTTCCAACACAAAACCCCCTTTTTTATATTCTAAAACCGTGGGCGCTGCCCACACCCGCAAGGGCGCTGCCCTTGACCCGCAAGGAGCGCGCCCCTTGACCCGCATATTTTATAATGGTATTAATATCTGTTGTCAAATAATGCGTAACTTTACAATTATAGTTGCATAATAACCATTATACATTTTTTGATGTGATAAGTCAAGGGGAAATTCAAAGATTTTTCAAAGGTTTTTGTTTATCACGCATTTTTTGAGATGATAAGCCGAATTTTTGTTGATTTTGCAACAAATCGTAGCAAATCGCAACAAATCAAACTTTTTTCTTATTAAACGCAGACGGCACAAGCCGATACGCCTCTTTTTTGTCGGGTTTGGTGGTGTAACGTGTTGCTATGCGTTCGCCGCAATTTGGGCAAAATATTGCCCCGTGATATTCTGTAAAATCTAAAATACCGTCTATTATGCGGTCGTTGTACATTTTTACAAAATTACTTTCGCCCACTTTTTGGTAATTGGCTATAAAAGTTTTGCATTTTGCACAACTTACCGCCAAAACGTGGCTACCTCTAACTTTTCGGCAATTTTTATTTGCGATAATTTCCATATGTCAACCTCTTTTTGATTTGGATTTTTTGATTTTTGTCATAAAACCTTATTTTCGCACAATTTCACAAAAGGGCAAGCGGTGCATTTTGGCTTTTGCGATTTGCATATTGCTCTGCCGTGTAGGATTATTTGTTGGTTGTAGGCTATCCAGTTTTTTTGCGGCAAAACCTGCATAAGTTCTTGTTCCGCTTTTTCGGGGCTTGCCTGTTGCGAGGTTACGCCCAAGCGAAAAGAAACCCGTTTTACGTGGGTGTCAACCACAATACTTGGTATTTGGAAAATATGCCCCCGTACAACATTGGCGGTTTTGCGGCCAACGCCTGGCAAAGCGGTTAAAGCATCAATATCGGACGGCACTTCGCCGTTATGCTCCGTCAGCAAAATGTTGGCGGATTCTATAATGTGTTTGGCTTTCATGCGAAAAAAGCCCGTTGACTGCACATCTTCGCAAAGTTCGGAATAATCCGCCTGTGCAAAGGCTTGCAGACTGGCGTATTTTTCAAATAGCACCGCTGTTACTTGGTTTACCCGCACATCTGTGCATTGTGCACTTAATATTGTGGCAAAAAGCAGCTGATATGGCTGGTTATAGTTCAAAAAACATTCGTCCGCAAGCGGATAATTTTTTTCTAAAATTGCCAATATTTTGGCTATTTTGGCTGATTTTTTCATTGTATTTTCCTTATGCTCCCAAAACAAAAAAATGCGGGTCAAGGGGCGCGCTCCTTGCGGGTCCAGGGCAGCGCCCTGGCGGGTGTGGGCAGCGCCCACGGTTTTGCAGTTGTTTGAGTTTGTAGTCTACGGCAAATAAAACCCGCCAAACCGCACTAAATGGCTGACAATAACGGTATCTAATACGTGCGGCTGAATTTCAGTTTGTTGTTCGGCGGCAAATTCTGTTAGCGTTTGCATTAGCCATTGAAACCGTGATAACGCTCTGCCGTCAATATCTTGCCCTAACGTGATTGTGTTCCAATCGTCGATAAGTAGTTCGCCAGCAAAGGCAAGCGTTATGCCGCCCGAGAATTGGGCAAAATTATTGGCTAACGCACTAGGTTGATTTTGGTTCATGGCGGCGAAATACAAGCCGCGCGCAATTTCCAAATCGGAGGCGGTAACGTATTCCGCAAAAACGGAATCCCATAATTGGCTGTATGCAAAATTGGAATGAAACGCCGCATCCCAAAACTCGCTTGCTCTGCCTTGCAGTTGCAAGCGGCGGAACAGTTCACGGTCTAATGTGCTGTTGTACACAAAACCGCCGTCGCCGCTAAACACGCCCAAAGCCGCCAGCCGTTCGCCCCAAACGCCCCTTATAGTGGAATCGAGCCCCATAATCGTCTCCGTAAACAAGTCCGCCAAAGATTCGCCCAAGCCAAAAGCGTGGCCTATCTCGTGAATTGTCGTAAAAACGAACCAAAACTCTAGCCATTCTTGAATTATGGCGAGTTCTTCCTGCGGGACGATTGCCAGTAAAAACGGGATTAAATCCGCTTGCATTTCGGCGGCTTGTTCGGCGGTTAGTTGTAATAATTCGGGTGCAACTTCCGCAACAAGCGGGTCAAAAGCACCAATTATAAACTGTTGCAAAAGGGTATCTTCAAAAGGGACAACATTAACAAAAATGTAGGAATGTTCCGTGCCAGCGCCGCCAATATAAAGCCCTTCGTAAACGGTAGGGTTTTCGGCGGAAGTTACCGCAAAATGGAAGTACAAATTGTTCAAAATGTTGGTTATATAGCTTTCGTTAAAAGGCAGCCTTATATTATCGTTTTCAAAACCTTGCCTTACTGCCTGTTGCGCGGCACGTTCTAAAAGTGTATCTATTGTAAAGCCCGTTGTTTCGCTAAACGGCACATATTCAAAAGTTACAAACTGTGCCTGGTTTTGCCAAAATTCGGTTATATTGGCGACCAAGCTACCGTTAGCCGTTAAATTAGCGGGTAAAGTTTCCCTATACCGCTCTGCAAGTTCCCACAGCGGAGTAATAATATAACCCTGTTCTTCCTCTTCGTCAGCGGGATTCTGCAACTGTTCTATTATATCCGCCGAAATTTGGTTCGCCTGTTGGGTAAACTCCGTAACCCCATGCACAAAACTCTCCTGCGATTCTGGCGTGGCAAGCACCAGCGAACTCACCAAAACTGCACCACCAATAGGCACACCTGCCACTATCAACAATAGAAAAAATATAGCAAAAAATTTCTTCACGCTGCTACCTCCTAAAGATTAAAGATAAAAGATAAAAACCGTGGGCGCCCGCCTGCCGGCGGGCAGGCTGCCCACACCCGCCAGGGCGCTGCCCTGGACCCGCAAGGGAAC
>WRKK01000198.1 GCA_009782245.1 Defluviitaleaceae bacterium
CCCCCCCCCCCCGCAAAAAAAAATTTGTAAATTTTTTGTAACATACTTGACATATTACAAAACACGTGTAATAATAGTAGTAGACATCAACGGACAACGACAGAAAAATCAACAAAATAACAAAAACTAAAAATTTCACGACAAAGATTAAAAATTCACGGGCTACCAGCCCAAAAACTTACCAAAATAGCCAAAATGGGCTATACGAAAGGATTGAAACCATGAAAAAGACAATTTTTACTTTACTAGCGGTAGTTGCAATGTTTGCACTAGCCGCTTGCGGCGGCGATGACACGCCAGCCACCCCGACACCACCTGCTCCAGGCGGTGCAGCTGAAACAGCCCCCGCCACAACTGGCGATGCCGCCACCGAAACCGCCGATAACGGCGACAATGGCGGCGAGGAACTAACCGAAACACAACGCCTTATCGCCGAACATTTCCCAGGAACTGATCTGGGCGGCATTGTAGTACGCACAAACGGCTTTGACAACCCCGAACACGAAAACCCAGTAGTTGCCGCACAAGCCGCCGCCGCCCGTGATTACGTGGAGGCAAAATTTAATGTTACCCTAGAATTTGACGTACTTGCGGGGCTTGACTGGAACGCAGTACCCGACATCGTTACTGCATCGGTTGCCGCTGGCGACCCTATCGTTCACATTTTCGGTAGTGCTAACGCTGGCTATTGGGTGCCTGCAATGGGAAACCAAGGTATCCTAGTTGAGGGCGGACAGTGGATTCGTGATAACTTCCCGAGAAGCTGGTGGGAATATACTGGCGAACACATGGGCAGAACTTATGGCTTTATGACTGGCCCTAACTACTCTTGGGGTATTCTTGCGTTTAACACGCAACTTATTATGCAAGCTGGCATGGATAGAACTCCACAGGAGATGTTCATGGACGGCGAGTGGCATTTAGACGATTTTTACGCCTATCTGGCACAACTAAGAACGCTACTTCCGCCCGAAGTTTACGTTATTGCAATGCACCCAAATAACTGGCAACGTGGCGCAGCATATGCAAACGGTGGCTACTTCAAAAACCCACGCACTCATGCACCTGGCTACCTTGACGAGGCTTTCTTGCAACCCGCTCGTACGTTCCAAGCACTTGTTCAAAACGGAATCCATATGCCGTCTGTGTTTTTGACGGAAGAAGATGTCGGAATCCCTGGCGGACTTTGGTCGTTTGGTGCTGCTATGGGCAACCCAATGGGCGAATTTGAGGCTGGCAACATGGCAATGGCTTTTGCTAACACTTGGAACTTCGGTGCTATATCCGCCAACTTTGAATTTGGCGTTGTTCCGTTCCCTTGGGGCGATAACGTTACTTTCCCAGCATCTGGCGATTGGCGCGAAATTTTTGACCACCCTAACTTTAACAGCTTTTCCAACGATGCCAGCACGACCGTTTTAATTCAAGGCTTGCCATCGGCTATTACCCACGAAGTTGCGGCAAACATGATTTTCTCGTTCTACGATTATCGGGGAATTAGGTTAATCGAGGCTCGTGAACTCTTGGCACAAGGCTTGCCAGAAGTAACTATCCCAGGCGGCTTTAACGACCTGTGGACTGACCTTGACCGTGAAATTTTCCAACTTCACGCATCTAACCCAATTTGGGAACCGCTTGACAGCGTTGGTACGCCGCTTGCCTTTACTGTTGCTTGGCAAAACGCTTTGGGTAGCGGTGCTGATATTTCAACGGCTCTTTCCGCCATTATCGGCGAGGACGTTTGGGCAATGTTTAATGCAGGAACAATCGACCTAGCCGACGTACCAGAATCCGTACGCATACAGGCTGAAGAGTTCGGCGTAGCATTTGCCGCCGCACAAGAGGCCGCCGCCGCAGAGGAAGACGAAGAAGACGAAGACGAATAGCATATAAAAACGCCTTAGGGTGCGTGTACGTAACAGGCACGCACCCTTTGTTGTAACTAAACTAAAACCGTGAGGGTTCAAAATGCCTCAAAATGGCTTAAAATGGCAAAATTATTGAATGTGAATTTGCGGAATGGGCGGATTTGCGGGAAATGAACGAATTTGTAGAAAACAAACGAATTTGCAGAGAACGGCGAAATTTGCAGAAAACAGGCGGATTGGTAGAAAACGGGCGGATAATATCCGCCCCTACGGTCGGCGTGTAGGGGCGGATATTATCCGCCCGTTGTAATCGTTCTGTTGCACCCGCCAATTTTCGCCAAATTTTCACAATGTTCACAACGCCCACAACCCCACGGTTTTCACAGAAAGGGGCATATTATGGAAAATTCCAATAAAAAATTAAAGTTTGTCCACTTTACAAAATGGCGGGTGTGGGCAGCGCCCACGGTTTTAATGTTTGCATTTTTTGCGGCATCTATTTTTACCGCACAAGCCGCCGCACCCCACGAGTTCACAGTAACCGCGCCGCAGACGGGCGAGTTTAACATAACCGTAAACTACATAGCCCAGCAAGGCGGCGGCGATATTATGTTCGATGTGCTTGTTAATGGCGAGTCTGTGCTAAACGATATGCCAATCTACTTTAGGCGGACTTTTACTGACGAAACCGACTATTGGCGGTTTCAAGAGGGAAATCAAATGTTCCCAACCCAAATCGAGATTGAACGTGCAACCAACTTCACGTTATCGCACCGTGTCGATCGCCCGTTGGCTGTCAACCTCAACAGCGGGGCTAATACGCTGACTTTTGTCCCTATCGAGGGCAACATAATTATTAACGGCGAGCCGCAAATTACGCCGCACCAGCCACTTATCACATACGCCGAATATCAGCAGTTGCACAACGGCGCACCTCGCAACCCTGGCGGAATGATTACAATCCTCGCACAAGAGGCGACTTACAAATCCAGTCCAACGCTATTCCCGCTAAACGAACGCAGCGACCCGCTTGTGATACCTTATCACCCGTCCAACATTATCCTCAATTCGATTGGCGGCTGGGCGTGGCGGATTCCTGGGCAACGGCTGGAATGGCAAGTTGAAGTGCCGCAAACTGGGCTTTATCGCATTGCCCTGCGATACGCCCAACGGGAGCGGCGTGGTTTTGTTACCCGTGCGCTCACGATTAACGGCGAAGTGCCGTTTGTCGAAGCTGGCGAAATCCAGTTTGAACACGCACCCCGCTTTGATTCCCGTTTCCTGTACAACCGCCACACGGGCGAAGAATTTTGGTTCTTCCTCGAAGAGGGCATGAACACTATCGGGCTGGACGTTTCCATGGGCGTTATGGACGAAATCAACGTTGCCGCCATTGAGGCATTGTTGGCGTTAAACCGCATTTATCAAGATATTATTATGATAACGAGTGCGTCGCCGTCCCGCCACCGTGATTATCAGATTTTGTCGGCGATTCCCAACTTGCGGGAGCGGCTTTGGGAGCAAAGTGCCGCCGTTGCCGATATTTTGGCACAAATCGATGCAATGGACGCAGGCTTTTCCGAGAGCAACGCCGTTTTGGAGCGGTTGCGTGTGAACATTGAAAACTTGGCAGAACGCCCCGACAGGGTCGCTATTTTACTGCAAGATTTTCAAGTTTCGATTGCGGCACTTTCGGGCTTTGTAACCGATGCACAGGCTCAACCGCTGTTGCTGGACGTTTTGGGCATTGGCGGCGAATCCGCCGAAGTTTTCACGCCACGTGCAAATTTCTTCCAAAATTTTGTGCATAATTTCCGTGCATTTTTGGGCTCGTTCACGAACAACCTAGTATTTGCGACAGATGTAGTAGCTGAAGAAGATGCAACTACCATCGAGGTTTGGCTTTCAACAGGTTTTGACACGTTCAACACGCTTGGGCGGCTGATAAATGAGCAATTTGCGGCACAGCACCCGCATATACAAATCGACTTGCGGCTGGTAGATGCGGGAATAATCTTCCCGGCATCGCTTACGGGTCGCGGGCCGGACGTGGTTTTGCAAGCGGCACCCGCCACGCCGATAAACTTCGCACACCGCCGTGGCGCGGTTGACCTAACGCAGTTCCCCGATTTTCCAGAGATTGCACAGCGGTTTTCGCCAGCCGCACTAGAAACCTTTGAATTTGAGGGCAATGTTTACGCCCTGCCAGACCAAATGACGTTTAACGTTATGTATTATCGCACGGATATTTTTGAGGAATTGGGCTTGCAAGCGCCGAACACGATGGACGAATTGCTGGCGATTGTGCCGAATTTGCAATCTCGGTTTATGGATATTTTCTTCACGACCGACCCACAGCCAATTTTGGGATCAGCACCAGCACTTGGCGGCACAACGCGCGGCTTGAACACGGTTCACGTTGGGCTGTTGCACCAGATGGGCGGCTCGGTGTTCACGGAGAACGGTGCGCTGACGTTGGTTGCCGACCCAATCGGCGTTGAGGCGTTTCGCTTTTGGACGAACTTGTACACGCAGCACAATTTTGTAGTAGCAACCGATGCGGCGACCCGTTTCAGAATGGGCGAGATTCCGCTGGTTGTGGCGGATTTGGGCTTACTGAACGCGCTAAATGCGTCCGCGCCCGAGATACGGGGCAGTTGGGCGATTGCGCCGATTCCAGGAATGTACCTAAACGGCGAGTTCCGCCGAGATAACGTGTTGAGCGTTTCCGCCAACTTTATTGTGGGCAACATGGTTGAAGAGCGCGGCACACTCAACGAGGCGTGGGAATTTCTGAAGTGGTTCACGGAAGACACAACGCAGCGCACTTTCGCCGCCAACGTTGAGGCACTTTGGGGGCATAACTGGCAATATTTAACCGCCAACGTCAACGCCTTTGAAAATCTCAACTGGCAGCAAGGCGTGTGGCCAGTCCTCGAGGAAAGCCTAAACTGGGCAATAGCGATTCCGCAAGTGCCAGGCGGCTATATTGCGGGTCGTGCGGTAAACAACGCATTTTTGCAAACAGTAATTGACCACCGCAACCCCACCGATTCTATTTTCCTAGCTAGGGACTTGATAAATACGGAGCTTACTGTGAAACGGCGGGAGTTTGGGTTGATAGATTAGGAGATTTAGAGAAGTTTGAAATTTGAAAAACAGGCGGGTTTTTTGGGAAATTCGCCTGTTTTTTTGGTTAGTTTTCGGGTGGCGGTAATATTTCGCCAATTTCTGCCGTTTGTTCTTCTGTCAACAACTGCGAAAAATTATCCACAAAATATTGCAGGTGCATTTCAACAAAATCCGCCATGTGGCTAATATATCGCCGAGTTCGCTGTATACTCTGTTCGCTAAAATGCTCGCCAAACACGATATAATCGGCGACAATCCTAACATCATGCCACAATTCTAAAGAATCGCTAACATTGTGGGCAACAATCTGTATTTTGGGTTTGCCCTTTTTTACGGTTTTGCCGTAATAACGAGGATAAATATTTCGCAAAGCCGCATGATACGAGGCGTTTTCCGCTTTTCGCAAGATTTCAAAATCCGATTTTAACTCCACGGCGGCAATGGCGGCGTGATAACAGGCGTAATAACCTCTGCTCGCCTTATCGTGGTCGGAAGTTGCGGACAAATAGCGGCGGTACAAATGCAAGGCACGGTCAACCGATGCTTGAAAATTAGCCTTTTTCAAGAAATCCACGCTCCCTCATTGTTTTCAATTCCGACAAAATTTCCCTAGTATCAGGGTTAAACGTCCAATCAACTTCCCAGTCAACGGGGCGAGTAGGCAATACGTCAATATCCAACTCGTATGTTTTGCCGTCCTGAAAAACAACGCAAACAAACCATTCGTCGTCCGCTATTTGCATGGCGTAAATGTACTCCAAAACCTCTCTATTTACCTCAATGAACTTGTCCATATAACTCTTGTTCGACAGAAACTCCGTCCTTAACATAGATAAAATCCCCTTTCAAGCCTTGCGTAAGATGTACCTGAATACCATAGCCGTACAAATCTCGGAAATACGGCACTATTTTGTCGTGTCCGTCCGCTACAATGTCGTCCCAGCTTAGCCTTTCTTTTGTTTTTATGAAAATTTTTCGTATAGCAAGATTCGGCACGTCCATAATGTACATATCCACAAACTGGTCGCCAATGCTCTCAATTACTAACTCTCGCACCTTTTCGGGGTCGTATTTTATCCTATCGTC
>WRKK01000199.1 GCA_009782245.1 Defluviitaleaceae bacterium
GAGGACGGTCGCCCCTACGGGGACGCATATTGTAGGGGCTACCGTCCTCGGTCGCCCGTTTGCCCCTCCGATTTTAGCTTAAGTATACGCAGGTGTGCACAACCCCTACACACTAGCCAACAACTTCCCTTTCATAACCGCAAACTCCTCATCGGTCAACGCCCCGATTTCTTTTAAGCCGTTCAACTTATGCAGCTGTTCGACAATGTCAACCGCTGTTGTGCCGCCACTAGTAGGCTTTTCTTGAACATTGGCAACTGGCGGATTTTCAACTACAACGTTCTCAATTTCAAAATTCTCAATTTCAGAGTTTTCAGCCGCCGAATTTTCAACTCGCAAATCCTCAGCCGCTAAATTTTCCCCTGCCGAAGTTCGCTCCGAGCCGATAATCGCCAAATCGTACCGTCCGTTTTGTGTCAACTCTTTCCAAGCCGTTTCGCCCCACAACGAACTAGAGGCATCTTTTATCAGATTTTTTAAGCCTGTAAATTTTTTGCCGCTGTTTTTTTGCTGTTCGTAGTTTTGAGCGTTTTCTAGCTTGTCGTCAAATTCTTTTAGTTGCTTGCTGCATAAATTTTCGTAATAATCTCGGATTTTTGTGGTAAATCTGCCCGAATTTATTTCCGATAAAACCGCCAAAAAGTCGCCCCTAAAAAGTCGTTCGCAGCTTGCCAAAATCTCTTCAATGGCGGCTTTTTCCGACCATGCCGCAAGGGCAATTTCTCGTGTTTCAAACTCGATTTTTTCAATTGTGCGAATCATTTTGTCAATTTTCGCCGCCGCAGGAATTTTCTCAAAATTTTTCTCGGAAACTTCGATATCGGAACAATATGCAAGCAATTTTTCTTCCGCCGCAAGCAGCTCTTCCAAGGTTTTCGGAGATTTTTCAATCAATTTTTGCAAAAAATCGTCCGTCGATTTTATCTGACATTCCAACAATTTTTCGGAAATTGCTTTCGCTAAAACTTCAGGGACATCGCCCATTGGTTCGCAATATTCCTGTAATTTTGCGGTTATTTCTGCATATTTTTCGTAAGTTGTAATTGTGGCGGCGGCTTTTTCTAGCAACTTTAACCGCTCTTTTTCGGAAAGTTCGCCTTTTTTCTCTTTTTTGGGAATTTCCGCCAGTTCGAGAAAATAATTCTCCGCCAAAATAGAAACATCGTCCATTTTCTCGGAAAATTTTGCAGGAAGAGAAACGCCGCCCAAACGTCGGCAATATTCCTGCATTTTTGCCAGCGATTCCGCCGTTTCTTCTATGGTGGATTTTGGCAATTTTTCTGCAAAAATCTCGGATAATTCCGTTTTATAAGCCTGTATTTCCGCCAAATATCCAAAATCCTCCGCCAAAATTTCAACTTCGTTTTGTTCGTCTTGAAATTTATCTACCAAATACGTGAAATATTGCGGCTCGTAAGGGTACAGTTCTAAAATTTCAATCATGGTGTCAAGTTCGTTTTCCTGCTGGGCGGCGTTTAGCTGGTTAAATAGCCGCTGCGCCTGCACCGTCCCCTGCTCTGTCATGCCGTTGTCGGCGGTATTTTGCAACAAATACGCAAACGACAAATGTAGGCTGAAACAATCGTTGTAAAGTGCGGTTGACAATGCGGGGGATAGTTCGGGATTGCTGAACATTTCGGCTTTGTTACGGCTTTTTTTGATGGATTTGCCGACCTTTATGCCCACGCCGATTGCAAGGGCAGTGCCAGCCACCGCCGCCACCGCTGGCAAAAATGCCGCCGAGCCGACAACCGCCGCAACTTTCGCACCGCCAGCCACGGCAAACGGCACGGCTTTTTTCGCCATTTTTTTACCCATTTTTTTGCTTGCTTTTGCAAGAACCTTATTATCCGCCAAAGTTGTCGCAAACCCGAGAGAAGTCGCCGTCATTGCCGCCAAACCAGGGTTTACCTGCCGAACCGCACCAATAGCGGCATCGCCAAGCGTTGCGACATCAATTTCGGCGTTTTCGTCGCCAGTGATAGCGGAGCCAGCATTGCGAAGAGCCGCCATTTGCTCGGGCGTTATGTTGTTGGCGATATTTGCCGCACCCGCCGCAACGCCCACAACCGCCCCCGAAACCGCATCAGCCGTATAACGTGGCGTTCCGCCAAAAAGCACCTCGTACTGTTCGTGTAGCGAGTTCATAATCTGCGGAAACGCCAGCAAACTAGCGAAATTTTCGTTGTGGAACTGTAAAAAACTGTCCACGTTGTATGTAGACACGCCAGCGTTGAAAAATTGCTGAACGCAATCCGCCGCAATCCGCTCAATTATGGCGAAATAGGCGGATTCTCCCTGCTGTAAAACCTGCTCGATGTCCGTGAAATTTTTGTAGCGTTCGTCAAACTCCGCTTGGCCAGTAACGGCTTTGCGGCGGACAAATTGCCGTGCAGAATTATACGCCAACAAACGGCTGTTTGGGCGATATTCCTTGCCAAATAAGTTGTACAATTTTGATTCTTGCATTTTTAACTCTCCTCTATTTTTTGGTTTTTTGGTTGACATACGGTAATCTGCCCAAACTGCCACAAATCCCAAATTTATCAACTTTATCAACAATACAAGCGTATCACGAGAGAAATCGACTTGTCAATAGACGATTTTAGCAAGTTTTGGAAAGTCGCAAAAAACACGATAAACGATATTTTTTTGTCGTTTTGCGATTATTCCAATTCCAAGCCGTGGAAGTCAAGGGCGTGTTTTTTGGCGATTTCGTAGCGATCGGTGCGTTTTAGTATTCGCAACAGGGAGAGTGCATCTTGATAAAGGGCGGTGCCTTCGGTTTTTTGCCCTAGCACAAGCAGGGAATGGGCTTTATTTATCATGCAAAGCGAGTAAAAATAGGATTCGCCGTGTTTTTGGCAAAAATCCAGAGCCTTGTCGCAAAATTCAATGCACTTCGCTAAATCGCCTATTTGAATAAGCTGTCGGGTGGTATTGTACAAAATGCTGCTGTACTGCACGATAAATTCCAAATTATGCGTATCCATGGTGTTAAGTTCAATCGCCGCAATAATGCCAAGATAGAGTGTAACGGAGTTTTCGGTGGTGTCAACTAGTTCGAGTAGCCCCGCAAGAATATTAAACGCACGCATTTCGTCATAAGTTAGCAGATAAGCGGAAATGTCGTCGCCCTGGTTGTAATCTGGCACGGTAGCGTGAATGGCTACAAGAACGCTTTGCAGGGCGGCTGGGAAGTCTTTTTTGTGGATAAGGCGAGTGGTTTTTGCAAGCAAAAAATATTGATAAAATTCCTCGCCCTCGGCGAAAAGGGGTGTGTCTTCCAGTTCGGCGATAAGCGTGTCCGCTGCGGCTAAATTTTCTTCGGTGGGCGTTTTTAGTAGCAACGTAAGGCGGTGGCGTTGCTCGGTGGCGATTTTATCGGATTTTGTAATAAGTCCACCGCTGTATTTTTCAGGATCTTCGCCCAAACGTTGCATTAGCTTTGTAAAAAGCCATTTGCTTGGCACACGCTCGCCACGCTCAAAACGGGACAGCGTATCGGGTGCGCACAGCCCACTCGCAAGGGCTTGCTGGGTTAAGCCTTTTTGCTGGCGTAATTGCTTTATTAAAATGTCGGTTCGGTATTGGGGCATGGTTTGTCCTCCTTTTTAGTTTGAGATTATTATACAACGGGCGTTTGGATTTGTCAATAAAATTTTAGCGGCTGTAAAAAAATAATTTGACAACCACGACAAAAAAAGTCATAATAGTAAAAGTGCTTTACAAGTTACGCCGCTATCGTTTTGCAAAGGTAATTTATTTTTCGGTTTTTTAGAATGAAAGAATGACAGAATGACAGACACAAGCGTACGCCGAAAAAACCGCTGTATTAGCGGAAGAAACGGCAGTCGCAAATTAAAAGGAGGAACTAAAATGGTGAAATTTAATATTGTACTTTGTTGTGCAATGGGAATGTCCGCCTCGATGCTGTGCAATAGGATACGCGAGGCGGCAAAATTGGAGGGTATCGAGGTTAAAATTGATGCTCACCCCTTAACATCAATCGAGCAAGCTGGCACGACAGCTGATATTATCCTGTTGGGCCCGCAAGTTCGCCACCAAAAAGACGTAGTAATGGCGAAATGCCCAGGCAAGCCTGTAGAATCGGTTGAAATGGCGGCTTACGGCATGATGGACGGCAAAAAGGTTATTGACCAAGTTAGAAAAGTTTTGGGTAGATAAATTTAATTTGAAATTTGAGACTTTAACATCGGCGGTGGGCGGGTTTTTCGCTGTTTGCATAAATTCGACATAAATTCGGCATAAATTCGCCCCGCCAACTGGTTTTTTCAAGCAACCGCAACAGTTTCAACGCAACATAATTGTAAAATACGGCTAAAAATCCCAAAAAACCAAAAATCCAAAAAATTTAATAGAAAGAAATTTGAGAAAATTACGGTTGACACAAATGACAAAAATCACAGGAAAAGGCGTAAGCGGCGGAATAGCGTTCGGCAAGTTGCACGTGTTGCAGACGAAAAAGCAAGCCGTCCCGCACATAACGGTTGACAACCCCAGCCACGAAAGCGAACGGCTACAAATCGCCTTAACAGCGGCTTTACAGCAACTGTCGGTTTTACACAAGCTGGCTTTAACCGAAGTCGGCGACGAAGAGGCGGCAATTTTTGAGGTACATCAAATGATGTTGGAAGACGAGGACTATTTGGACTCGATTTGCGGCATTATAACGGAGCAATCCGTTAATGCGGAGTACGCTGTTAGCCTTGCGGCGGACAAATTCGCCGAAATGTTCGCCAACATGGCGGACGAGTATATGCAGGGCAGAGCCGCCGATGTGCGGGATATTTCCGACCGTCTAATCAAAACATTATTAAACGAAGAGAAAACGGACGAAAACGGCTTAAACGGCTTAAAATTAAAAGAAAAATCGATAGTAGCGGCGGACGATTTAATGCCAAGCCAAACGTTGCAACTTGACAAAAGTTTGGCAATGGGATTTATCACGGTGGGCGGCTCGCAGACCTCGCACACGGCTATTTTGGCGAGAACAATGGGCGTTCCAGCAATAGTGAACGCCGCCGACATTTTGACGGAGAGCGGCAAACCGTGCATTATGGACGGCTCGACAGGCGAAATCTTCATAAATCCCGATGCCGAAACCGTGGCAAAATACGAGAAAAAAACGGCGGAACTAGCCGAAAAACGCCGATTATTGCAAGCGTTAAAAGGCAAGCCAACAATCACGCCCAGCGGACACAAAGTAAAATTGTTTGCAAACATCGGCAGCGTTGCGGACGTTGCCCTTGCCTTAGAGAACGATGCCGAGGGAATCGGCTTGTTTCGCACGGAATTTGTATATTTGGACAGCAAGGATTATCCCACGGAGCAACAGCAATTTGAAATTTACCGCCAAGTTGTCGAGAAAATGGGCGGCCGCAACGTGGTTTTCCGCACAATAGACATCGGCGCGGACAAGCAAACGAACTATTTTCAGCTTGCACCAGAGGAAAATCCCGCGCTCGGCTTGCGTGGAATCCGCATTTGCCTAACTCGCCCTGAATTGTTCAAAACGCAGTTGCGGGCGTTGTACCGTGCATCGGCGTTCGGCAATTTGTCGATAATGTTCCCCATGATAATTTCTAAGGAAGAAGTTGCGGAAGTTTGGGCGATTGCGGCGGCGGTTCGTGCGGAGTTGGACAATTTGGGCATAACGTACGACAAAAATGTAGAGTTGGGCATAATGATAGAAACGCCAGCGGCGGCAATAATCAGCCGAGATTTAGCCGATTTGGTGGATTTTTTCAGCATCGGCACCAACGATTTAACGCAGTACACGCTGGCACTAGACAGGCAAAATCAAGTCTTGGAGCGGTTTTATAATCCGCACCATTCGGCAGTTTTGCAGCTGATAAAAATGGTCGCCGAGGCGGCTCATGCGGCTGGCATTTGGGTTGGCATTTGCGGCGAGTTGGGTGCAGACTTGCAGTTGACAGGGTTGTTTATGGATTGGGGGATTGACGAGTTGTCGGTTAGCCCGCCAGCGGTGCTTGGGGTTCGGGAGAGGGTTTTGCGGGGTTGATTGTGGGGGCGGAGTTTTACAAAATCCGCCCGATTTATTTTTTGGTTGCTGTAAAAAAA
>WRKK01000200.1 GCA_009782245.1 Defluviitaleaceae bacterium
CGTCCCCTGCCCGCGGCAGGCGGGTCGGTCGCCCGTCCGTCTAATCCCCAATGGTTCAATAAAATGTACGCAGGTGGGGGCGACCGTCCCGCCGCCCTTATTCCCATGAAAAAATCTTGTCAAACCAGAATATATCCGACACGCCGAAAAAAAATAATTAAAAATTTTCCCAAAAGGCTTGACATTTGCGAAACGCCATGATATACTGGTGTTATGATTGGTAATTAAAGAATTTTGAAAGGGGGTATCCGTCAATTATGAAACCATCAAACTACAATTTCTTCTTCCCATACGAGCCTGACGACACAAAAGTAATAGCCTACAACTCGTTTTCCAACGCTTTAGCACTTATGGAGAAAGATAAGCATGGAACTTTTATGCGATTTTGTTCTGACAATGCCGAAATTAACGATGCAGAATTTGTCGAGCAGCTTAAACGGGGTAACTTCATTATAGACGACACTTGCAACGAATTGGATTTGCTGAAGTTTAGAATGTTATCCGCCCGTTATAACACAGATAGTTTAGGGTTGACAATAGCCCCCACCGCCGATTGCAATTTCCGTTGCCCTTATTGTTACGAAAAAGATGTTATTAAGCCAGAGTATATGTCCGAGGAAACGCAGGATAAGATAATTGAACTGGTTGAGTTAAAAAGCGGCAGCATATCCCACTTTCACGTGGCTTGGTACGGCGGCGAGCCTTTAATGGCGATGGATATTATTCAGCGGCTTTCTGAAAAGTTTATAGAAATTTGCGATAAGCACAACGTAACATATTCCGCTAATCTAGTTACAAACGGCTATTTTCTTACTAGGGAAAATGTTGAAATATTGAACCGCTTGAAAATATCCTCGATACAAGTTACAATGGACGGCGGTAGAGAAATACATAACAAAATGCGTCCGCACAAGGACGGTTTGCCCACTTTTGACACAATCATAGACAACTTGGTGGCTAGTAAAGATATTTTGCCGCAAGTAAGTTTGCGAATAAACGTAGACAAAACCAACATATCTTCCGCAAAGGAAATACCCGCATTACTTGAAGAAAAGAAGTTGACAGAAAAAGTAACTACTTATCTTGGCAAAATCCTTGACGAAAACGATTCTTATGACGGCTCAAACTGTTTTAATATGTGCGATTTTTCGCAAGCGGAGTTTAGGCACTATGTGGAAAATGAACTTGATTTAATGTGGCGTTATCCTCGGGGCGTTGCAAATGTATGTGCGGCTGATAATATATCGGCACACATTGTTAGTGCAGACGGCAGAATATACAAATGTTGGGCAGACATTGGCAACCACAGCCGTTGCGTGGGCAGTTTATCCGCTGATGTAATTGCAAACGAAAAAGTTTTCCTAAACTATATGCTATACGACTCGACTACCGATAAAGTTTGCTCAAAATGCAATTTATTGCCCGTATGTATGGGCGGTTGCCCGTATAAAAGGCTTAATCATAGCGGCGACAAATGCACTATGTACAAATTTGTGCTAGAAAATTATTTGGGCGTTATTGCAAAACAAATAAAGAGCAGTATGGAAAAAGCGGCACAAACTGCGGATAAAGGGAGTGAGTAAAAACCATGCTATATTTGATAAGAAATTGTAGCGGCGGCGGAGAATTTTCGCAGGGTAATCTGCTAAACAAGTTTTTCCCCAACAACGTTGTTAATGGCAGGTGTGTAAGTATCTTTTTTGCAAGTGCCGCAAGCCAAGATGTAAGCTGTGCAGGCGGAGTTTTGTTTGCAGAAAGTTCTAACATATGCGGCAACGGCGGGACATTTTCAGTTACCAACAGAAACTGCCAAGCTAGAATAATCGAATGTTCGCCGTTTACGTTGCCATAACGGGAAAGATAAAGGAGAAGTAAATATGCTATATTTAATAAGGCATTGTAGCGGCGGCGGAGAACTTTCGCAGGATAATCTGCTAAACAAGTTTTTTCCCAACAACGTAGTTAATGGTAGGTGTACAAGTATATTTTTTGGCAACGTTGCAAACCAAACAAGATGTGCGGGTGGAGTATTGATTTCAAGCGAAACCTGCCAAAACATTACTGTAAATGTGCATAACCGTCAGGGCATTGTAACTTTTGAATGTTCGCCCTTTACGCCATAGTGGTAATGATTTTAGTAGTTTAGAAATACGTACCCAAAAATAAATTCAATCCCTTTTACCGCTATAAAAATTCGTTTACGATGAAATTGTGTCAACCGCTATGATTTTAAGGGATTATTAGGAGGTAGAATTATGCTGTTTTTAGTAGATAGTAGCAACCTTAACGGTGCATTTTCAAGAAATAGTGCACTAAATGCCCTTTTTGGTTCTACAATAGTTAATGGAAGATGTGTAGGAATTTACTTTTCTAGCAGTGTTTCAAGTCCTGTTACTGAATGCACAGGTGGAGCTATATTCTTTGCTGGAGAGGGCAATTTTTGCCAGAACGGCGGAACATTTTTAATGTCTGCGGGAAGTTGCAGACCCGTGATACTTGAATGTACTTCACTTAGCACTTCGCCATAGTAAAAAGATTGTATTTTGAAACAAATTGTAATAGTATTCTATAATAAGGGGGTGTAGCTATATGACTTATTTAATTCAAGGGAATTCGGGTTTGGTGGATGCTCTTTCGTGTACAAGCGGTGCGATTTTTTTTGATAATGGTGCGTGTCCTTGTCGTGATGGCGGTACCTTTACCCTTTGTGACATTTGCTTAAGTGTAAACATGAGCCCTCCGAGACCAAACCCGTGCAATATTAACTGCCCTGGCGGTTTCGATGCAAATCCACCTGGAATTTTTCAAGCCGTTAAGCCTTAAAAACTAGCGGCGGCTGTCCGTTTCCACAAGGACACCCACAGATTACTTGATTTAACGATATTTAGAAAGGGAGTTACAACTTTAACGAAACTATAGCAAAATTACGAATCCGTACTCCCGTAAGAAGAAACAAAGTAGCAAACCCATAGCAACCGACATATTTTCAAAACAGCAACCACAAAGCAACAAACTCGTAGCAACCAAAAAGCAACACGTACCAAAATAAAACTCGTGGGTGTCCGTTTCCACAAGGACACTCACAGATTACTTAGTTTACTAGTATTCAAAGAGGGAGTTACACCTTAGCGAAATTATAACAAAATTACGAACCCGTACTCCCGTGAGAAGAAACAAAGCAACAAAAATAAACCCCGTGGGTGTTCGTTTCCACAAGGACACCCGCAAAATTACTTGCCATTAATTTAATATAGGAGGTTCACCATGGAAATTTTAATAGAAGGTTCTTTTGTATCAATAATAGATAGAACTATCCATAACTGCCCAGAATTTTATTGCCCCATGTTTCAATGTAACATTAACGTTGGTTTTGACGCACGGCGTATCATGGAGGCTAGAGGCATTTCGTACGACGAACTTGAAGAATTTATAAGAAATGCCGTTCAACGTAGATTTCCAGATGCTGTGCTAAAGTAACAAGGGCATTAGCAGAGGGGGTTGCAGTTTTACCGCACTCCCGCAATAAGAAAAAAGTAGCAAACCGACATATTTTCAAAATAGTACATAAAAAGTAGCAAAATCAACACGCACCAAAATATAACCCGTGGGTGTTCGTTTCCACAAGAACACCCACAAAATTACTTACCATTATTAATTTAATATTTAAGGGGGTACACCATGGAATTTTTAATAAGACCAAGAAACAGAGCCGCCAGCCAATCAGGTTGCACGGGTATTTATTGCCCTATTTTAGTTCTTAGACCAAGCCAAACTGTTTGCGGCGTTGTAACGGCGGCTGGCTGTTCGGGCGTTATTTCGTATTCTTCGCAAAATGCCGAAACTGCCCAACTTAGCAACACTAACACGGCGGAAGTATCGCCTGTTTGTTTTTCACTAAAAACCGCCGTACCTGTTGACAATTTAGCAATTTGACATTATATAGGAGGTACACCATGGAATTTTTAATACAAGCATTTACCAGAGGATTTAACACCTCTAGCACCGCAACATCGGGCAACGCTTGCGATATACTGCGTTGTAACGATTTTTGCGATGTACGTTGCAGCAATGTTTGCGATATAAACTGCACAATCGTTTACCCATCTTTGGACGACAAAATTGTATCTACAGCCAAAGTGCCGATTCATTGCACTTCACAGACAGCCGCCGTGCCTACCGACAATATAGCAATTTAACACCAGCAATACCGCCAATACTGCCAATAATAGTAGCAAAAATAGGAGCAAAAATTGTAATGAAAATATTTAACCTATGCAAGAAACACCTAATAAAACACAAAACAATGCTTGTGATATACCTATCTATCAGTATATTTACAGGCTTGTTTGCTATGGTCAACCCATTTATTATCGGCGATTTTATTGACAGCTTAATCGCGGGTGGCAATATGGACGTTGTGTTCAGGTTTTCGGCAATATTTGCCGCCCTAAACGTTGCCCGCACCGTGTTTGGCTACATTACAATGATACTTTACACAAAAATCCAATCCAAAGCCGCCCACGAATTTAGCCAAGATGTAATAGAATATCTGCAAAAAATTTCGCTAACTTTCGTCAACAAACGAGATACAAACTACCTAAGCCAAGTAATAAACGGCGACACAAATATGTTGATTATATTTTGCATTAGCGTTGTCAACAATTTTATATTAAATGCAATTTATTTTGTTGTGCCGCTGATAATTTTGGTAACGTTAAATTTTTACGTAACCGCCGCACTTTTGGCGTTTTTGTTTATTTACATTTTTATATATGTAAAGTTCAAAAAGCCGCTATTTGACCGCAGTATGATTTTGCGGGTGGCACAAAACACATTTTTTGCAAAATTATTGGAGCAGCTAAAGCTAACAAAATTCATAAAAATACACGCAATAAGCGGCATTTTTAGAAAAGATATGAACAAAAATTTTGATAATTTGCTAACCGAAACCTTAAAAACTCAAAAACTAAACTTTGCGTATTCTTCGTTAGATACGGCGGTTACAACGGTGGTGCAGATTGTGCTGTTTTTGCTAGGCGGATATTTGATACTGGCGGGTAGCTTTACAATAGGAATGTTCACAATTTTTACCATGTATTTTAACATGATTTTAAGTGCCGCAAAATATTTCTTTGATTTTGGCAAAAATTATCAAGATAATTTGGTTTCCTACGATAGATTAAACGAGATTTTGGCAGCCCCGCTAGAGATAAACGGGGAAATTGAACTAAAAACAATCGAGCAAATCGACATAAAAAATTTGGCGTTTTCCTATAATACCGAAAACCCGATAATAAAAAACTTGAATTTTACATTTAACAAAGGCAAAATTTACGGCATTTTAGGGCAAAACGGCGCAGGCAAAAGCACATTTATAAATTTGCTAATGGGAATGTACATAGCCGAAAAAACTGGCGAAATATATTTTAATGGAATTTTATCGGAAAACCTAAATATGCACAATTTACGCAAAAACTTAATCGGAATCTCGGAACAAGAAACAGTAATACTGGACGGCGACATAGCTTACAACGCCACAATAGAACAGTCAGAACAATCGGAACAATCAAAACAATCCGCCGATTCAGAAAGTCAAAATTTTGAAAAATATCTTAAATTGCTGAACATGGAAAATTTAGAAAATTTGGAAAGTAGCGACAATCTTTCTGGCGGCGAAAAGCAAAAGCTGGCAATTTTGCGAACTTTGCTGAAAAATCCCAACCTAATGATATTTGACGAGCCGACTTCTGCATTGGATATTGAAAGCGGCAAAAAATTTATCCAGCATTTGCGGGATATAAAAAAGGATAAAATTATTGTGGTAATAACGCATGATTCTGGTTTGGTTGATAAATTTGATGAGATTGTGAGGTTTTGAAAATGGTGTGGTTGAATATAAGGAAACGGGCGGCTGATTATAGGGAAACGGGCGACCGATTACAGGGAAACGGGCGACTGATTACAGGGAAACGGGCGACTGATTATAGGGAAACGGGCGACTGATTATAGGGAAACGGGCGACTGATTATAGGGAAACGGGCGACTGATTATAGGAAAACGGGCGGCTGATTACAGGGAAACGGGCGGCTGATTACAGGGAAACGGGCGACC
>WRKK01000201.1 GCA_009782245.1 Defluviitaleaceae bacterium
GGGGGGGGGGGGGGGGGGGGGGGTAGAGTAACCCCCAGTATTCGGCTCTATAAGCGAGCCCTGGGCGATTAACGGCATATTAAAAGTTGCGAAAATTAACGCCGCTACTACCAAAATAGATACCACTTTTTTTGCGTGTTGCATTTTGTGTTTCCTCCTTATTAAAATTTGATTTTATTTTTCCCTTTTTTGGGAATTTTTTACATTATGCCACAGATAATCGGGACTGTCAAGCGGTAAAAAAATTTTTTTTGCTGCTTTTGCAAACAACTTTTTTCAAATTGTTACAGCTGTCCGAGCATAGCCAGAACACCCCGCCACTTTTGTAAAAATATTTTATAAAATCGGTTGCGTTTGCTCTGATAAAAGGGTACAATAAAAACATCAGCAAAACGATTAATGCGAAAAATATCCAAAAATGAGAGGAATACAAACATGGCAAAAATTACTTTTATGGGGGCGGGTAGCACGGTGTTTGCCCGCAATGTTTTGGGAGATTGCATGGCATCTCCAATATTGGAAGATAGCGAGATTGCGTTGTACGACATAGACGGCAAGCGGCTACAGGAAAGCGAAACGATACTAAACGCAATAAGCAAAAATTTCGGTAACAAGGCGAAAATAAAGTCATATTTAGGCGTGGAAAACCGCAAGGCGGCGTTGCGCGGGGCAAATTTTGTAGTAAACGCTATACAAGTGGGTTTGTACGACCCATGCACCATTACCGATTTTGAGATTCCCAAAAAATACGGGCTGCGCCAAACAATAGCCGACACTTTGGGCATAGGCGGAATTATGCGCGCTTTGCGGACGATTCCTGTGCTACAGGGCTTTGCGGACGATATGGAAGAAGTTTGCCCCAACGCCTGGTTTTTGAATTACACTAACCCGATGTCCGCACTATGCGGGTATATGCAGCGTTACACGGCTATTAAAACTATCGGATTGTGCCATAGCGTTCAAGTTTGCTCGGAGCATTTGCTGAAACCGCTGGGCATGGCAGACAAACTGGCTGGCAGAAAAGAACTTATTGCGGGAATAAACCACATGGGCTGGCTGTTGGAAATAATGGACAAGCACGGCAACGATTTATACCCAGAAATAAAGCAAAAAGCCGCCGCCAAAAACGCCGCCGAAAAACATTGGGACATGGTTCGCTACGATTACATTGACAAACTGGGCTATTACTGCACCGAATCCAGCGAGCATAACGCCGAGTATAATCCTTGGTACATCAAAGCAAAATATCCCGAATTGGTGGAGAAATTCAACATTCCGCTAGACGAGTATCCACGGCGTTGCATTAGCCAAATTGCGGGTTGGGCGGAAGAGTATGAAAAGCTGACCACCGAAAGCACAATCAAGCACAATCGCTCCCACGAGTACGCCTCGTATATAATGGAAAGTTTAATAACGGGCAAGCCGTACAAAATTGGCGGCAACGTGCTAAACAAGGGCAACCTAATAGAAAACCTACCCGCCGATGCTTGCGTGGAAGTGCCGTGCATGGTAGACAACTACGGTATCAACCCCTGCTACGTCGGCAAATTGCCCGTGCAACTAGCCGCCCTAAACATGACGCACATAAACGTCCACCTAATAACAATAGAAGCAGCCGCCACTCTCAAAAAAGAACACATATACCAAGCCGCAATGCTAGACCCGCACACCGCCGCCGAACTTTCCCTAGACGACATAAAATCCATGGTTGACGACTTGATTAACGAACACGGCGATTGGCTGCCTAAATATAAATAACAAAAAATAAAAATCAAAACCGTGGGGCTCTGCCCCACCCGCCTGCCGGCGGGCAGGCACACCCGCAAGGGAGCGCGCCCCCTTGACCCCGCTAAATTTTTTAATGGTTTTTGGCGGTAAATGGATGATGTATGGGTTAAATTTGCGATGGGCATTTCGCCCGTCTGCCGAGTGGGCAGGTAGGGGCGACCGTCCCCTGCCCGTCCGTAGGCGGGTCGGTCGCCCGTTTGTCCCCAACCATTACGCCCGTTTGTTGCGTTTGTGTACATTTTGCTATATTTGTGCATTTTGCTACATTTGCATACATTTTACCGCAATTCACTACAACTTTATCTGCAAATCCGCCGCCACCCCCGCCGATGGAATTTTATTCACCCGAAACTTTTCCAATTTATTCAAATTTTCCGTGTTGGTCGTTTCGATTTCGGTCGTTTCGGTTGGAGTGGTTGGGCTGGCTGTTTCGGCTACTTCGGCTACTTCGGCTGGGTTGGGTGGATTGGCGGCGTTGGCGGGTTGTTCTTCTGCTTGTGTGCTTGTTTGTTTGGTTTGCTCGGTTTGTTCGGGATTGGTGGTATTTTCAATGTTTTCCACTTTCTCCACTTTCTCCACAAACTCAAAAGCCGTTAAAAACATATTTTTACGCAATGTAAAAACCTGCACACCGCCCGTTGTTCTGCTGGATATTGGCGATATTATGTCGCTGTCAACCAACATTGCTTTGTCTGTGCCACGTGTTAGGTATAAATCGGCGGAGTTTTGCACAAAAAACATTGCTATAAGCGGGAATTTATCCGAATAAGCCTTTAGCAATTTTTTGCGCCGCACATCGTAGCTGTTTAGCGGTACTTTTGCGACTTTTCCGTTTTTGTAGCCAAAAAGCACAAAACCGCTGTAATCGGTGGTGGCAATCATATATATTACTTTTTCGGCGGGGGCTAGTTCTAGGTGGTTGGCTAAATATTCGCCCAATGCCGATGCTTTTGTATCGGGTAATTCGTGGGCTTTTACTTTGTATGCGTTTTGCATATCGGTAAAAAATAACACGTCCGCCTTGTTGCTTGTGTCCAGTTCTTGTAGCAAGGTGTCGCCCTCTTTTAGGTACTGCTCCGATGCCGACCGCAACGATACCAACGATATTTTTTTTAGGTAGCCGTCCGCCGTCAAAAATAATTTTAGGTTGTAATCCTCAATAAAAGAATCCTCCTCAAATACGGGCTGTTCCTCTTCAAAAATAATTTCTGTTTTGCGGGGTATGCCGTATTTTTTGGAAATTGCCTGTAATTGGGTTATTATCAGCTTTTTTATTTTGTCCTCGTCTTGCAATAATTCGGCAAGTTCGGCTATTTGCTGGTTTATTTGCTCAAATTCGGCTATTTGTTTAAGCAAATATTCCCTGTTAAGGTTGCGTAACCGCATTTCGGCTATAAATTCCGCTTGCGGCTGGTCTATGTTAAAATTCTCCATTAAGTTGCTGATAACCATATCCTCGGACGAAGTTTGGCGGACAATTTTTATTGCCGTGTCAATATCTGCCATAACTGCGGAAAGCCCCATTAGTAAATGCCCCCGTTGCGTTTTTTTTTCAATATCGTATAAAGTTTGTTTTTTTATGCACTCCGTGCGAAAAATTAGCCATTCGGCAAAAATTTCTGTAATGCCCATTGTTCGTGGGCGAGCGTTGATTAGGAAGTTAAAATTGCAACTAAAAGAATCCTGCAAAGTGGTTAGGTTGAATAATTTGTGCATAAGTTTTTCGGTGTCAACGTTGCGTTTAACGTCAATCGCTATTTTTAAGCCCTGCAAGTCCGTTTCGTCCCGTATATCGGATATTTCGCGCAACTTGCCCGTTTTTACTAGCGTTGCAACTTTGTCTATTATTGCCTCTATCGTAGTTGTGTACGGAATTTCATAAATCTCTATGCAAGAATTTTTTTCGTCGTGCCGATATTTTGCCCGTAACTTAAAGCTACCTCTGCCCGTTTTGTAGATGGCTCTTAGTTCCTGCTCTTTGTAAAGCAGTTGGCCGCCAGAGGAGAAATCGGGCGCGGGTAAGGTTGACATAATGTCGATATTTGGGTTGGTTATCCATTTTGTCATTGTTGTGCATATTTCTTTAAGGTTAAAACTGCACACAGAACTAGCCATACCAACGGCGATACCTTGGTTAGGCGTAACTAACAAGTTGGGAAACGTTGTCGGCAGCAGGGCGGGTTCTAGCATGGTAGAATCGTAGTTGTCCACCATAGCGACTACATTTTTGTCTATATCTTTGAAAAGTTCCTCGCAGATAGTGTCCAGCTTAACTTCAGTGTAGCGGCTGGCGGCGAACGCCATATCTCGGGAATAATTTTTGCCAAAGTTGCCTTTGGAATCGATAAACGGGTGCAAAAGTGCATCGTTGCCTTTGGTAAGGCGTACAAGTGTTTCATAAATTGCGGCATCGCCGTGCGGGTTAAGCCGCATTGTTTGTCCCACAATATTAGCGGACTTTATCCGTCCGCCAGTAAGTAATCCCATTTTATACATGGTATACAACAATTTACGATGAGCAGGCTTAAAGCCGTCTATTTCTGGTATTGCCCGTGAAACTATTACGGACATTGCATAGGGCATATAATTTAGTTCCAACGCTTCAGAAATGGGCTGTTCTAGTATGTACGCCTCTTTTATTTCTGTGATTGGCTGGGGCGATATTTTTTTTGACATTTTTTTACCTTTCAAACCACGCATCTGTTACAGGATACGATACAAAAATTATATTATCGTCGGCATCGATAGTAAATGCGACAAGACTAAGAATTTGGTCGAAGAACGAGAGCGGGACGTAAGTAGTATAGCCGTTTGTAAACAGCACTTCGGGTGCAACTTCCAACGAACGGGAAAATCGCTCTTCTCGGACGTAGTTATTTACGCCAGGCACAACTTCGATTATTAAAGCACCGTTGTAAAAAACGGAAGTAGAGTTAGTTTCGGCGTGCCAAGTGTATTCGTAGCCAAGATGCCCAACTGTACGCAATGGCACCATTTTAAGGTTAAAGCCGTCGGCTCTAATGTGGTACAAATGGCGGTATAACACGTATTCTTTTATGTTGTTTAGCCGCAAAGTAAGCGTAAACGGGCTATCGTTGCCAGTTGCAAATTGAAAATCGTTCATCCAAAAAATCAACTCGGTATTAGTAATTGAGAACGCTTGATTTTTTGGCATACCGTCAAAATTTGGGTTATAGCTTGCTGGGTTGCGGCGGATTCGTTCAAGCAATAATCTGTCGGCAAGCTGCATTACATGAACGCCCACAATATCGGCGGCTGTAAGCACTTCGCCCGTGGTTACGTCAAAATTTATTGATGTAATATCCGTTTTAGAAGATGCCGTTGTAATAGTGGATTTTAGCGTTATGGAAACGTACGGGTGGGCAAAAAACAGTTCATAATCAAAGGAAAGCAGCCTTGCGCGGGTTTCGCGGGCCTCGGTTATTTTGGCGGAAATTATTGCGTTTATTTGCTCGTTAATTCTTTCGGCTAAATTGCCAGCATCTTCCGTTATAAACGGAATCCGCCCTATTAATTCAACGCCCTCCCGCCTTGTATCCAGTTCTTCGTACGCCAGCATATTATTTGACCATGCGGCGGCGGGTTCTTCTTCGGTTGGCTGGTTTAGTCCGTCTGTTTCGTCTGTTTCGTTTGATTCGTCTAATCCGTCTGATTCGTCTGATCCATTTAATCCGTCAGTTTCGTTCGGCTCGGTTAGATTATCTGGATTATCTGAATCATCTAAACCGTTATAACTGTTTTGCTCGACAAGTTCGTCAAATTCTGCTGGTTCGTATTGTTCGGCGGGTTCGTTTAACTCGTCTAATTCGGCTGGCTCGGTTAAATTATTTGGTTCGGCTGGCTCGGTTTCTAGCGTTCTGCTGGTTATCCAGCCCGAAGTTCTGCCAAAAAAGTCTGATTCTTCGCCAAAAAACGCCGTATCAAACCTATTTCCGCCAAATGAATTTTGCGCGGCCTGTAAAGGTTGGCTAAATGCAACTAAAAAAGCAACCGTCAATACTGCCACAAAAGCAAGTAAAACACAGCTTTTTTTGCCATTTTCAAGCCAACTTTTATTATTATTCCTGTAAATCATACAAACACCCCATAAGCAAACTATAATCATATTTTTATTATGACACCTTTTTTTGCAAAATACCATTACAATAATATTACATTTTTTTCATGGAGGTTTGGGGGAGTTTGGTCTGATTGCCGCAGACGGACGGGCGACAGGCGGACAGACAACAGGCGGCTAGACTGGCGAAATGCGGGTGGGAATGGGAAAACGGGTGGGCCTGCCTGCCGACAGGCAGGTCAGCATGGGAAAACGGGCGACCGAGGACGGTC
>WRKK01000202.1 GCA_009782245.1 Defluviitaleaceae bacterium
GTGCCAATCGTCTACGGTCGCCCTAACAACTGGAATGACTAAAACTTTAACAAAAGGAGATGGTTATATGTTCTGCCCAAAATGCGGCACAAACACCACCAACAGCAATTTCTGCCCAAAATGCGGCAACCCAACCAACCTGCACCGCCCAAGCAAAACCCCGCCAAAACCCCTACTTTTTGGCGGACTTGCCGCAATAATAATTATCGCCATTATAATTGCAACGCCCCCAACCAACACACCCCCCGCACCACCCAACATTGCTGCCAGCCCCGCCTATCTGTCGAACAGCCAGACCGCCAACCCGCCGCCGCCCACAACCCCGCCCACCAACCACGAGCCTGCAATAAGGCAAGCCATACAAAACTTTAACACAGATTTCAGCGGCGTTTCCCGTGAAATTAACGTTTGGCTAACAAACGCAACAACGGCGGTAGCCCCTGATTTTGGCGGATTGCGTAAACATTTTGCCAGCAACACCGCTTTCCAGGATATAGCCCAGCTAGAGCGGGATTTTAACGCCGAATTTCGCAATATTCAACGCCAAAACGAACTGGGTGGCTTGCTGATAGACGGTGCTTTGGACAAATTATCCAACAGAGTCCCCATTTTGGGCGGGGTGCTTTCGCAAATTGCCCGCTACGCCGTGGACGACTTTTTTAGCGATGTAGATTCACAAATCCGCGACAACGTTTACGGCTTTGTGTTTTACCCCGTACAAATCAGCATTGAAGGCGATTTGGCAAGGGTTTTTCTGGCAAAGACTCCAGAATGGGCAAATATAGACCTTTCCGACTGGGAAAACATTGATTTATTTGAAGTGGCGGCAACGGGCGATTTACAAGCCAACGAACTTTTGGCACTATTTACACAAGCGGAAATGCAACGCCAGCCCAACGGCGAATGGCTTTTTAGCAGCTTTCGCCTAGGGTTGCAATAATGAACACCATTAGGAGGAAATTAAAATGATTTTTTGCAGCAAATGCGGAACAAAAGCAGAAACAGGAAATGTTTTTTGCACGGCTTGCGGTAATGCTATTACACCTGCCGTTACTAAAAATTACAGCAAATTTTGCCCAAAATGTGGCACACCAAACAGCAACAATACAGAGTTTTGCCCAAATTGCAGAGTATCACAAGATACTGAAATTGTAATGCCGCTAAAATCAAACCATACGCCTAATAAATATATATTGGGCGGAATGGTTATAATTGCCATAACCATTATTATTTTTTATGCACCTTGCTTGGGTTAATGTTCATATTTCCTGGGCAGATATGTTTTCTGATGCCGCTACGGTAGAAGTTCGTGAAGACTTAGAACAGTCGCCATTTTATTATGGATTGACGGAACAGGAACAGCTACTTGTTCAAAATTTTATTTCGCCTTTTCTTTCGGGGGGTACAATTTTTAACCAAAATTATACGTTGGAGAGCATCAACAATGCTGTGAACACCACTCTATCAATGGTAGAATTACTAGAAACGTTAGCAGTAGTGTTCCCAACACCAGCACTAGAAGTACTACTGTCCTCATTAGAAGAAGAGGTAGGGCTAGAACTAGCCACGATATTTTCAATGTTGGAAACTGCTCAACTAGCTATAACAGGAGTAAAGTTATTGCGAATAGGCATTGCTATAATGCTTGCACTATTTATGTTTTTTGCTGTTATTCACAGTAATAAAGTTATCGTTTTTGGCAAAACCGCATTTTTGGCTACTTTTGTAGTAACTATTGGCTACATTATAGTATTAAACAATTTAGCCCCCGAGCCTAACGAAACACCTTTTTTCGCCAGTCTTGACGAACTTCAAGATTATCCTTTTTCAAGCGTATTGGATATGGTGGACTGGATAAATTTTGAAATATCTCCCACAATTTTAGTAATATTTACAGCTATTTTGAGTGCGGTAGGGTGCATATTGTTATTTGCCGAAAAATTTATAATTGCAAAATACAATATAATAACGAGGAGAACATTATGAATTGTCCAAATTGCAAAACACAAATAACCGAGGGTAGCGCCTTTTGCGGCGGCTGTGGGCTAAATTTAACCCTCACCAAAGAAACGCCGCCCCATGCAGCAAAACCGCCAACAATCCCCAGCGGAAATGCAACGCCAGCCCAACGGCGAATGGCTTTTTAGTAGCTTTCGTCTAGGTTCGCAATAATATGACTAGCCAACTAATTCATAAAATGATATAATAAAAATGTGCCTACCCAGATAATTCATAATTTGGCGATAACTAGTAGGAGCGGTCGTCCGCCGCTAAAAATTTGAATATATCCGCCGATTGGGTAGCCATAAAATATTAATCAAAATAGGAGAACATTATGAATTGTCCAAATTGCAAAAAACCAATAACCGAGGGCAGCACCTTTTGCGGCGGCTGTGGGCTAAATTTAACCCTCGCCAAAGAAACGCCGCCCCATGCGGCAAACCCGCCAACAATCCCCACATGGCAAGCACCGCAACCGCCGCCGCCAAACACAAGACAAAAATCCCCAGTTATAGCAATTTTGCTTGTGCTAATGCTAGGCTTGGGCGGCGGCGCGGGCGGCTATTTGGCTTGGGATTTTCTTTTCAACCAGCCAACAACGCCCAACAACCCGCCAACAGAGCCAGCCGCCCTGTCGCAACAGCCCAATCCCACAACACAGCCCACAACCGCCATAGCACAAGAACCAACTGGCTCAACCGAGCCAACCGAACAAGAGCCAGCCAGCGAGCCAGCCGAGCCAGAATCCGTCATCGAACCAGCCGCACCCGCCGCCCAACCAACGCCGCCGCCAACCACAGCACAAATCCCCAACTTCCCAGGCTTACTAGAGCACGGTTCGCAAAACGAGGCGGCTGTAGAAATGTTGCAGACTGCACTTAACGAAATATCCCAGTTTTATACGGATATTCGCACAATAGATGTGGAAAGCGGCAATTTTGGCTCACAAACCCGAGGGGCAGTTTTGGAGTTTCAAAATAGGCTAGGCTTGCCAACCACGGGCATTGTAGACCAACCCACGTGGAACAGCATAATGCAACAACGGGCAAACCCACCAACCGTGCCAGAGCCGCCCCACATACCGCCAACAAACGTACGCTACATAACTTTGTCCAACCTGCACCTGCGAGCAAGCCCGTCCACCGATGCGGAATCGCTAAACATAATCTCCGCCGACAGCGTTGTTTTGGTAACGGAGCAAGTGGGCGCGCGTTGGTTTAGGGTAGAAACTAGCTTTTCGCAAGGCGGGCAAATTGGCTATATGTACGCCGCTTTTCTTATCCGAGAAGATGTTGTTAGATAGGGGGAAGATTTTTGGAAATAGCGGCAACATACAAAACAAGGGCTAAAAAACTTGACACCCCCAAAAAATCATGCTATAATACCACATCACAGCATTACAGGAGGTGCAACATGGTTGAATTAAAACCTATCACAATTTTAAGCGAAAATTTGCGGGAATGCGTTGAATTGGAACTTGACCCGAGCCAAGCTAAATTAGTACCAGGCAATGCCGAAAGCCTAGGCGAGGCGTACGACGAAAACAGGCGCGGCGGCAAAGTTTTTCCGTACGCAATTTATGCAGGCGACACAATGGTTGGGCTTTGCATTTATTCATTCTCCACGCTGGAAGAATCCGACGAATTTGGCGAAGATTTCTACTTTTTTTGGCTGTTGATGATTGACAAACGCCACCAAAAAAAGGGCTACGGTAGGCAAGCCGCCCAAAAAATTATAGCCGAAGTAAAAACAAAACCACACGGCGATGCCGCCCATTTTTACACGTCCTACTACACCAAAAATGTGGTTTCAAAACGCCTTTTTGAATCGCTAGGATTTGTGGAAACCAAGGAAGAGGACGAAGAAACGACCGCCAAAATCAAAATATAGCCAAAATTTAAGCAAAACGCATATTATTTGGTCTAGGCAAAAAACTAATATTGACAGGGGTTAAATTTATCATGTTTGACGTATATTCAGGTATTTTGAAAATGGCGGACTGCTTTCGCAATGACGGAGCGGATTTGGCAATAAAATATTTAATTGCGGAAGATTACAGCGAACTATGCGAAACGTACAACTTGCTCGCCATTGCTGGCAGCAACGACGATTTTTGCAAGGCAACAAACTTATTAGAATGGATTTCGTCAAATATTTTTCATTGCGGTGATTTTCACAATAACGTGGAAGATAGTGCATTAAAATTGTTTGAATATTCATTTGGCAAGGGCGAAAAATGCGGCATTAACTGCCGTTCGTTGTCTTTGGTATTAACGGAATGTTTGCTTGCGATTGGCATCAAAGCCCGTACCGTGTACATTTTGCCGCTTTCTCCCTATGACGGCGATAATCACGTTATCTGCGAGGCGTGGATTGACACAATGAAAAAATGGATAATGCTTGACCCAACCTATAATTTGTACGCCTTTCACAATGAAGTTTGCCTAAACGTGCTAGAATTACGCCGTTTTTTGGCGAATCAAGCGGATATATCTTTCAATGACGGTGCAAATTACAACAACGCTCCCATAGATAAGGCGGAAATTATGAATTATTATGCAAAAAACCTGTTCCGATTTATGGTTTCGAGCATACAAGGGTCAAATTCTGAGAGCATCGAGAACAACAAAATGGTTGACATTGTCCCAAAGGGATATGATGTTAAACATTCTATTTTAGCAAATATCGACTATCGTATAATTAAATTTGGCATAAACGAAAATCTGATAAAATGGCGAAAAGAAACGGAACAAAGTAAAACAATCTACAAGGGAATCGAGTTTTTAGGGTATTTTTGCGAAAAAAGTTGAATTTTCGGCGAAAATTTTGTATAATTATTGTATATATAAATGCACCAAAATCGACATATACAGAAAAGAGGAAATTACCATGAAAAAATTTTGCATAATAGCAATAATTGCCGCATTTGCTACGGCTTGCGGCGTATCACAAAATGCGGAAAATTCCGCCGAGTTGGCTGAATCGATTGCAACAATAGAAATAATCGAGCCAATCAAACAAATTGAACCGATTAAGACAATCGAGACAATCAATCCAATAAATTCAATCGAACAATCCCAAGAGCAAACAAGCCTATTATCACATTCGGAAATATCCCAAAATGCAAGATTGCTAAATCCGCCGCCAAATATGGAAATATTCGATATAGTTTCGCCAAGCAACAACATTTTCGCTTGGGATTTAGGCGATACAACCGACAGAGGTTTCCAAATTGATAACTTTAACATTTACGACAACAGCGGCAATTTGCTAATAGAAACCACAAATTATGTTTTTTCGCCGTTCGGCACAATTTCTCCCAATTTTTATGTGATTTACGGCGGATTTCCTGTTGAAGACACGATAGGCACAAAAATAACCGAAACTACTTCTGGAAAATATCCTAACGAAATAACTTGGGAATTTTGGGACGTAGACGGCGGAATCGATTTTGCCAACGGAGTTTGGCACTTCCCAGAAGAAGACGGAACAGTACAGTTGCCCTGGACGGACGATAATTTTATTGGAGGGCAAATTCCGATAACGCCAGAAAAATCAAGGTTGCGTATTGGCATTTTGGAAAGTGATATACCATATTTTGATTTTGTGATTACGAGCGTTGTTTACGGCAGAGAAGTGGCACGGCTTGTTGGCTTGCCAGCTGGTCATGTTAATTATGTTGATGTTGAATTTGAGCCAAATTCGATGAGTGTGTTTAGGGTTATTCCGATTGCCCGCGGCGGCAGCGGTTTTGCACGAATTTTAGTGCAAACTGTGGAGTAAAATAAAAATATCTTTATATAACAAAAGGGCGATTTAACAGTCGCCCTTTTGCAATTTTGCCAAAAATCAGCGTTTGTCAACCACCTCTAACACACACCCTAACAGCATTGCAAAATTCCTCTTCATTAGAAATTTCCACCCTATACATCGTATTATCTCGTGTGTTCCACAAAATGCCAAAAGGTCTACCCAAAGCCAGCGTATAACACGCACATTGCAAAAAATGCTTATATTCTAACTCTTTGACAAACTTTAACTCGTATGGAATATTTTTGTAAAAAACATCTCACAAGCCGTTTGCATCAAAAATGCCGAAATTTAGCGGACACGGCACTTGCACAGGTGCATCACTGGGCAATATTTCTGCAATGCGTTTGTGCAAATCTCGTTCGGC
>WRKK01000203.1 GCA_009782245.1 Defluviitaleaceae bacterium
TTCAAAATTACCATAAAGGAGGCGGAAAAATGAGAAATTTTACCACAAAGTTAATGGCGGCGTTCGTGGGGACGATTATTGGCGGTTTTTTACTGCTTTACTTTTTGTTCAATATTTTCATGGCGAATCACATCAGAGCAGAGGTGGAGCAGGTGTTTGAAATGGGTGTTAATATGTTTGACAATTTGCATGAAATGCCTGGAAATTTTACTGGTTGGTTCGTGCCAATGCGGCAGTCTTTGGTGCAATCGTCCAATTTCATAATATTAGACCACCAAAACAACGTGGTTTCGCCTTTTGTGCCGTTTTTAGAGGAAGAAGAACAGCGTGAAATTGTTACATTTTCCGAGTTTTTTATCGCCAATAGCGAGAAATTTTTCGGAAGAGAAATTGTGCGTTTTCATGACGAAATCGGCACATATTACCTAATGACAATCGAGCAAAATCTGCTCGGTACGCCGATTTTATACCTGCTGTACACCGATGTAACCTCGATTGTGGAGTTTCAAGGCACGATAAACCGAGTTTTAATGGCTTTGCTTGTCGGTTTGGCGGTGATTAGCTTAGTAATTTCTCTGACAATGTCCCTCGAATTTCGCAAATCTATAACCGCCCTGTGCCGCTATTCCGAGATTATCGGAGCAGGCGATTTCCAAAAACTACCGAAAAAACTCAATTACACGGAGTTTCGCATATTATCGTCAAATATGCAGAAAATGGCGAAAATGCTCGCAACTTACGAAAATACCCAAAAGCAATTTTTCCAAAATATGTCGCACGAACTTAACACGCCGCTAATGTCTATACAAGGCTATGCAGAGGGCATTTTAAGCGATGTGTTTTCCGAAAAACAGGCGACAAAGATTATTTTATCGGAAAGCGAAAAAATGCGAGAACTTGTCAAGGGTTTGTTATACGTTTCTCGGCTAGATAGTGGACTTGTGCGGTCGTCCGTCCTCTATCCTGTGAATATCAAAAATGTCGTGTACGACTGTTGCGAGCGGCTGAAAATCGTTGCAGATGCGGCGAATATTCAGTTTGACATTCATTTCTCGGAAAATGAGATTTTTGCAGAAACGGACGATGAAAAGTTGGAGATTGCTCTAACAAACATCTTGACAAACGCCCTAAGATACGCAAAATCTCAAATAAAAATTGACGTGCTGTTGGCAAAAGATAGTTTGACAATTCAAATAGAAGATGACGGTGTGGGTATTGCCGCCGCCGATTTGCCACATATTTTTGAGAGATTTTATAAGGGCGAAAATGGGGTTTCTGGGCTTGGGTTGGCTATAAGCAGCGATGTTGTTAAGAGTTTGGGTGGGGAAATTTCGGCGGAGAATGTGTGGGGTGGTGGGGCTAGGTTTGTTGTTGTTTTGCGGGTTTAACGGGGATAAATCTCGAAAAATTTCGAAAAATTAAACGTGGGCAATTTAGGATATTTTGGCAAGAATAATTTGCGAAAATGCTTTTCAATAGCGGTCGCCCGTCCCGTCTAATCCCCAATGTTTCAACAAAAGTGTACGCAGAAAAAGTGTACGCAGATGGTCGCCCACCCGTTTGCTCGTTTACCTATTCCAAATTATGAACTATCTGGGTAGCACATAATTTTTTCTGGACATCGCAAGAATTATGGTGTAAACTTGTATGTAGATAAAATTAATGGAATTTGTGGCGTGATTATTGGTTACGCATATCGCAAAAAACCGCCACAGCCCAATGAAATGAGAGAAGATTATGCAAAAAACAAAAATTTATGCCCACCGTGGCAGCAGAGGTACCAAAAATGAGTACCCAGAAAATACAATGCTGGCGTTCCAAAAGGCGATTGAACATAAAGCGGACGGCATCGAGCTAGATGTCCATTTATCAAGGGACGAACACGTTATAGTTATCCACGACGAAGATTTAGACCGCACAACGGACGGCACGGGCTTTGTACGCAACCACCCGCTGGACGAACTGAAAGAATTTGACGCAGGGCAGGGCGAAAAAATCCCGACTTTGCAAGAAGTTTTTGAACTGCTTAGCGGCACAAGTTTGGAGTTGAATATCGAGTTAAAAACAAACAGGTTTCCGTATCCCAAAATGCCGCAAAAACTGCTAGATATGGCGAAAAAAATGGGCGAAAGCCGCAAAATAATCTACTCTTCGTTCCATTTGCCCACGCTGCTAACCATAAAAAAACTGGACAACACCGCCAAAATCGCTTGGTTGCTGGAATCTGGCATTATTGCCAATCCCGAACGGGCAATAAAAGCCTCAAATTTGGACGCATTGCACATAACTCCAACAATGTTTTTGCCGTATTTGCACCGTTTTGAGGGACTCGTCGACAAAATTCGCATATACACCGTAAACGATGCCGTTGAAATAAGGGAACTAGCCAAAATTGGAATCGATGCCGTTATTACCGATGTCCCCGATGTGGCTAGGGAAGTTTTGGGGGCGTAAATTTAGGAAAACAGGCGGCTAAATGCCGCCTGAACCCCCACAAAATCTTGTTTTAACGCTATTCAACGAGATTGCGATGCCGCCAAGCCGCCAACAGGAATTTTCCCCATTTTGTCAACCGCACTCGAACAATCCACAACATCGCAACCGTCTTGTTGCCATTCAAACCATTCCAATTTTCCGCAATATCGGCAGGCTTTCATGGGCTTACTCAACATTTTTTTCAAGATAAACCCGTCCAAATTTTTGTCGTAGATGTCGATTTTTTCGTTTTGCATGACTGCTTGAATTTCGGTTTTTTGCCCCAAATATTGAATATTAAACGGCAACGGACACCGTGCGATAAAGCCGCCGCCCAAAAAAGTGCAACGTGATGCGGGACATTGCTTAACGCTCTCGTGCGGTGCTGAATCGCCTACGATGTTGATATATTGGGCAAACTTCGTGATTGGCGGGCTTATGCTGTGTTTTATTTCGTTTTGCCTAAAATAGGTTTGCATGGCGGGCTTTTGCGGCACAACGGGCTTATATAGCGAAACTTGCACCTCAACATTGTTGGTTTTTACGGTGGACAATAATTCTCCGCTCAACCGCTTGTACAGCAAGCCGTTCGTCAGCAAGCAAATTTTCGCCCTCGGAAACGCCGCTTTTGTGGCGGTTATAAAACCCGCTAATTCTGCGTTCAACAGCGGCTCGCCGCCCATTAGGCGAATGGTGCGAATGTTGGCGTACAATTCCGCCAACCGTGCTAAATCTCGGCGATATTGCGCCAAGCTGGGAAAATCCTGTGCAGTTACCAAATTGGAAAAGTGAAAACAGCCCTTGCAGTTAAGGTTGCAATGGTCGGCAACGTGGTATTCTAGCAGGTACAGCACGGGTTTTTTGCCTAGCAACTTCCGCAAAAAGTCGTCCACGGCGGAAAAAACACGCCGCAATTTCAAAAAAGCAACGACAACCGCCGAATATTGCACAAATGTTTTCGTTATTTTGTGTATCATGGTTGCACCTCGCCCAAATCTAGCGGATTTTGGGTATCTTGAACCGAAAAATTCAAAAACTGGTCAAATCCAATTTTCCGCACTTCCAAAAAATTTACCAAATATTCCACTTGTCCCATAAATGTGTCAATTTCAACCAATTCTGGCGGATTAGGACGAATATACTCGCCCATAATTTGCCAGCGGTCAAAATTGCGTTCAAAAGCCGCTTGATAGCGGGTTGCGGTGGCGTTTATGTGGTCAATATTTTGGCGGATTTCCACATCTCGAATGGCGTTCCACCGTGTGGCGACCGCATCAAAGAAAACGGGCATTTGCATAAGATTTCTGTACCACAAATGTACCCACGCCGTCCACAAGCCGTGCGGACTGTAGCCATACGGATAGCCGTCCAGCGTATCGCCCTGAAAATAGGCGTTGCCAGCCGCAATGTCAAAATCCCAAACAGGACCCATTTCCAGCCGCCGCTCCGCACCTTGCCCACGCAACTGCATAAACACGCTAGAGGATTCCACGTCAACATTTTTGTAGAACTCCTGCACAATGTAAAAATCCACGAAAGACGGCAGGTGGATATAGTCAAAAATGGCGTTATCTTGGGCGATTGCAAGCTGTTCAACTTTTGTGATATATTCCCGCAAATATTCCACGTGTGCAAGCGTAAGATTTTCGCCGCTCGGAAAAAGAATGTCGTAATGCCGCCCGTTGACGGTAACGAACGTAACGCCCTCCTCGCTGTCGTCATCGTTGACAACGTGCCAATCCATTTCAAACAAAAATTCGCTTAGCGCGGGATCGGCGTGGTAAGTGAGTTCCGCGCGGCCTGGAATCACCTGAATTTGTATGCTTAGCATATACACGCCCTGATATTCGCCGTTAAAATAAACGTCCACAAAACGGGCAAACGGTGCAAAGTTCATGCCGTCCAACAGGCTTGCGAGGTGGTAGGCGCTATAGTTTCGCAAAAGGGATTTATCGGAATGGTTGGCGATAAACGTCCAGTCTCGGGCGGCGTGGTCGGAATCTAGCATGGTTCGCGGCTCGTCAAAACGTATGCGGAACGGTTGCTTTTCCAACAGCCACGACGAGTTGCCGCGCCCACGTATTCGCCCAGTTTCTGCGGTAAAGTGGAAGTCGGCGTTGCTGGCGTTTGATAGCGTTATTTCGGCGGTTTCCCAGTTGCGGCGGTCGATTGGCAGGTTGGTTGTTATGTGCACAGCGGGAAATGTGGCGGAAGTTGAGTAAATTGTGGGGTTTTGGGCGGCTTGGGCATCTTGTGCGGCGTTGCAGGCGGTTAAAAATAATGTGATTGCCGCTAAATATAGTAATATTGCGTGTTTGGTAGTCATGTTAGTTCCTCCTTTGGGTTCAAAAAAAGTAGTATGGTTATATTCTACATTTGTAGTATTAATTTGTCAAGGATTTTTGGAAAAAATTTTTTTGGGGTTGCAAAAATATTGAGTTGTTTGAACATATTCTGTGGATTAATTTTGCGAACAAAGAAGAGAGGAAAACCTGCCGTGGTATTAAAAATGGTTGACAATGAAACAAATACGCATAACAAAAAGAAAGAAATCAACAGGCAACTTTACTAAATTTTGCTAGTTCCTACTTTTTTGTTATGTGCAATATGTACAAATATTTTGCTGGTTAAGATTTTACTAATTTTTATTGGGTATATCGGATTTTTTTAGTTCTTCTGTAGCTTGTTGTATCAAAGTTTTAAGTATTTCTTTTGTTTGCGTTGACAACAATTTCACACATAAGGATTTCACAAGAGACCAATCAAGAGAATCGTAATGATGTGCTGAAATATTGCGGCATTTGTTAAAATTTCTTGTGCTCATTATTTTCAGTTCGTCAGCTAGTTCATCACTAAGAAGTTGATGTAAAGAATGTATATTTATTAAATATTGGGTTATTGCGTAAGGAGACTCTATTTTCAAAAAGTCCTTTTCTTCCATGTTTTCTATTATCAGAAAACTTTTCTCTAGCATGACCAAATAGTTGTTGATTTTTTGCAGTATTACTAAGTCTTTCATAAGGCATCATTCCTTTCGTAAATCCACTTTACCTGCTCTTTCATTTGTTGATAGCCCTCTTTCCAATACCAATATAATTCCGATGGTTCGTGGGAAGAGTAGTACAACACATCTTTCCACTTCACTATGTCAACCTCTTTGCCAAAATTATCTTCCAAGGCATCTGCCAAATCTATCAAAGTTTCGTCAATGTCGGAGTAATGCCCCACAACATCTACCGTTAAATCTATATCGCTTTTAGCTGTTTGAGTATTTCTGGCATAAGAGCCTATTACGCCTATTTTGACTATATTGGATATGTTTTTGCACCTGTAACAAAGAAAATTGTGTAAAGTTTCCAAATCCAAGTCGGGGTATTTTACAATTTCCATAAATTCCAACACACAATGAGCCTCCTTAATCAATTTTGCTAGGTTAATATCGCTAAGCCATGATAACATTTAGTATTGGGTTTGTCAAATAAACATTGACGAAATTTTACTGAACATTGCTTTTTATTTTGTGCAATTTGTACAGGCGTTTTGCTAGTTGCCGTTACAATAAAATTTGACGTGGAAAGCCAAAAAATTACACTACAATCACCAAAAAAAGTGCCGTTCACAAAAGCAAACAGCACTTCTCCTTAAACACTCCGACTTGCCTTAGAAAAATCCACAGCCCCATTCTTCAGCAAATGACAAGCCGCACTATGCGTATCATTCAGCGGATAAAACGGCGGT
>WRKK01000204.1 GCA_009782245.1 Defluviitaleaceae bacterium
CCGTTCCCCCCATACGATTGGCGTTGCTGTAGGGTCGCCCGTTCCCCCATACGGTTGGCGTTGCTGTGGGGTCGCCCGTTCCCCCCATACGATTGGCGTTGCTGTAGGGTCGCCCGTTCCCCCATACGATTGGCGTTGCTGTGGGGTCGCCCGTTCCCCCCATACGATTGGCGTTGCTGTGGGGTCGCCCGTTCCGTCGGGTTTGCGATATTTCAATAAAAGTGTACGCCCCTGCGAAATGCCTATTGCAAATTTAACCCATACATCATCAACTTACCACCAAAAACCATTAAAAAATTAGCGGGTCAAGGGGCGCGCTCCTTGCGGGGTCAAGGGGCAGAGCCCTTGCGGGGTGTGGGGCAGAGCCCCACGGTTTTGCAGTTATTTGAAAAACCAGGCGACCCTTAGGCCGCCTGGTTTTATTTAAGACTAATCCAAAAATGCGTTAAGTTGCTCCTGTACGTTGTCGATGACGGTTTGTAGGCCTGCGGCGTAAAGCTGTGTTATAAATTCGGCGTTTACGCTTTCGTAGTTTGGCGACATTCCTGCGATTAGTATGTTGAAATACTCTTCCGTAACCGCCAAAACTTGTGCAAATTGAGATGCAAAGTCGCTTTGGTCAATGTTAAAGCCAACAAACGGGGTAATAATGGCGTTGTCGTCCCAATGGATTTTGTAATTTACCATTTCTTGGTTGACATTAGCGGAAAACCTTGCTAAATCTATATCGTTCCACATCCACGTGCGGGGCTGAAACACCATGCTAGTATCTATGCCGTCAAAGCTAATTGCACCCTCTGGCGTGAGGTTGTAATGTACGCCCTCGATGCCGTGGCTCCATAAATCGTAATTTGCTTGGCTTGCCCTAATCCAGTTCATAAATTGGACAGCCTCGCGCACATTGTCGCTGGTTGAGCCAACCGCCAGCATATTATCGCCGCCATGGAAAACGTAACGGCGTTGCGGGTTCAGCATAATAGACTCAATCCAAGCACCAGGAATATTATTCACAAGTGCATCAATACGCTCAAAAATAGAGTTCGTGTTGGACGGCACGGCGGCAACTACGCCAAAAACAAATCCCTCGTGGGCGTTTCCGCCAAAATGCGATTCGTCTTCAGCAATAAAGCCAATTTCCCGCCAGCGGCGAGCGTTGCGTACCAAGTTCATCCAATTCTCCGATTCGAAGAAAGATTGCACGGTTGCACTAGGATCTTCTGGGTCTACAAACAGCGGATAACGCCCATTATCGCCCATCGGGAAATAAAACGGTGCAAAAACAGGGTACAACGGGCGGCCTTGCTGGTCGGCAGTTGGTGTCATTCCCTCGTCCAAGGCACGTTGCAGGTAAACTTCAAAATCCTCCAAAGTGTTTATCGGCGGAATGCCCCATTCTTCCCGCAAATCGCCGCGAATGTTCCACAGCCAGTTATATTGCGCCATCGGTATCATGCGGGGGACGGCGTATAATCTGCCGTCTATTGTGCCTTGCGCACGGGCAAAATCGGGCAACTTGGCGGCAATGTCTGGTGCATATTGCTCCAGATAGTCGTCTATCGGCTGATAAACGCCACGCCCGCGCAAATCGGCGATTGTGCTTTCGTGTGCCCAAGCAATGTCAACCGTTTCGCCGCCAGCTATCATAAGGGCAATGTTTTGCCAGTAATCTTGCACATAAACGGTTGTTATTTGGAAATTATAGCCGTCTTCCAAAAGTCGCCTATTAACTTCCGCTAAAACAGTTGCCTCATCGTTTGGCGGGTCGCCTGGGAAAACTGCTCGCAGGGTAACAACATCGCCAGTTGCGGGGGCTGTACCGCCGCCTGTTGCGGGGGCTGTTCCGCCGCCAGCCGCGGGTGTATCTGTTCCGCAAGCCGCTAGTGCCAAAGTTAGCACAAACAAACATAATACAAAAATCTTTCTCATGGTAAATACCTCCAAAAATTTTGATTTATTTTTTTATTTTCTAAACCAAGCCAAAATTTCGGCTCGGCTTATGAATTAAATCCTAGCCTTTTACAGCACCAATCATAATGCCCTTAATAAAAAACCGTTGCACAAAGGGGTATACCAAAATAATTGGGCCGATAGTTACAAACATTGTCGCCAACCTAAAAGTTTGCGTTGGCATATTTCCTTGAACAATGCCAAACTGCCGCAAAAGTTCAAGTTGTTGCTGTATTCGCAACAGCATATATTGCAACGGGAACAAATTTGGGTTGTCAATAAACCACAACGCCTCTGTCCAGCCGTTCCAGTAGCCTAGGCTGATAAATAACGCACAGGTTGCCAAAATCGGCTTTGCCAGCGGCAACACAATTTGCAGGAATATCCTCGGTATTGGCGCGCCGTCAATTTGAGCCGATTCCACCAGCGAGGGCGGTATAGTGCGAAAATAATTGCGTAGCAAAAACAGATTAAACGGCGTAACCAAAGTGGGAATAATTAACGCCCAAAAGCTATCGCGTAGCCCTAAAGTTTGCGTAATGACCATAAACCACGGCAACAAACCAGGCCGAAAAACTATGGGAATGTAAAAAAACATAGCCATAACATTGCGATACTTAACGGATTCTATGCTTGCCGCCCAGCCCGCCATAGAGCAAATTAGCAACGATAAACTAGTGCCAATTACCGTAACCGAAATTGTAACAATATAGGCTTGCCACATTGCTGGCGTTGCAAAAACCAATTCGTAGGCGGCAAACGAAAATTCCAGCGGTATCATGCGTATGCCTTGCGTGGCAACGCTTGCTTCACTAGATATGGATACCATAAAAACTAGCAAAACGGGGTACAACGCCGAAATAGCAAGCAATAACATAAACAAGTGCATTAAAACTTGCCCTACATTTTCGCCAAAACTTCTTTTAATTGCCATTTTTTGCCCTCCTTAAAATAGCCCGTAATTTTGGTCAAAGCGTTTAGCAATCCAGTTAGCGGCAATAACCATAATAAAACCAACAATCGACTGATACAAGCCAATAGCGGCGGCAGTGCCAAAATCTACTGTTTCACGAATCGCTCTAAATACAAAGGTTTCTATGATGTCAAGACGGGGCAACAGCATAGGATTATTGGGCGGCCCGTCAATTATAGAACGCAGCAAGCCAAAATCGCCAAAAAGCACCGTGCCGATGGACAGCAAAACCATCATGCAAATAGCTGGGATAAGCATTGGCAACGTTATAAACCAAATGCGTTGCAACCGCCCCGCACCGTCCAGGTCGGCGGCCTCAAACATTTCTTCGTCTATGCCCGATATTGTTGCAAGGTACACTATAGAAGTAAAGCCCATTCCGCGCCACACGTTAGTAATAACCACAAACGCCAGCCATGGCTCTGGCGTAAGTAGCCACGATACAGGCTCGAAGCCGAAAGTTCTTAAAATACCATTTACTACGCCCGATTGTGTGGGAAAAAGCACGTGAATAAGCAAATGCCCTATTACAACCGCCGACAAAAAGTGTGGGAAAAAAATAGCGTTCTGGTAAAAGCGGACAGCCATTTTTTTGCGTATCTCGTTTAATACAATCGCAATAATTACCGACGTAAGTGTTACAAAGAAAATAGTGCTAAGGTTTATCCAAAGTGTATTAAACGTTGTGCGGAAAAAAAATATACTTTGAAAGAAAAATTGGAAATTGGCAAGCCCTACAAAATCGCTGCCCCAAATACCCCGCACAAAATGAAAATCTTGAAACGCAATTATCATGCCTGGGTACGGCAAATAATTTACCAAAAACACAACCAGCAGTGCTGGAAACGCCATAAGGTAATAAACCCAGTTTTTTTGCATTTCGTATAAAAATCCCTTAACTCCTTTGTTGGTTTTAGGAATTGTTTTGGTCAACATTACTGCTAATCCCCTTTCTAAGGATAATATTTACTACAAAACTAGCTAACTTGCACCAAATATTGTGCAAATTTGTATTAAAACCACTATAACACTATTAAAACTATAATGCAAGCGAAAAATACGAAATTTTTTTGTAATAAAATCAATATGTTTTTGGCTATTTTTTCGTAATACTTGCGAAAATTTTTTCGCTAATTTGTTGCGTAAAAGGCATAAAAACTGAATTATTATCCAGTTTTATGCCCTTTTATGTTTCGTATTTTTTACTTGCAAATAAATTTTTATGCTGGCAAAACGCTAATTTTTGGCTAATTTACACAAATCTACAGGTTTAGCATTGGCGTTTTGGGCAACTTTCATAAAAATCCAAAAAATCCAAAAAAAATCCAAAAAAATCCACAAAATTCACAAAATTTATATCAAACTTCAGCCTACCGTTAGTGTCGCAATAATATACAAAATCCAAATATGCAACGGATAACCTATATAAAAGAAATTTTTCATACCTTTCCCTTTTTCGCCGTTATACAAAAATATTGGAATAATGGCAAAAACCATCAGCCACTGTATGCTGGCTGGGTCGATAACAAACTGTAGCACCGATAACACCAGCAACGCCAACGCCTGCGCCCATCGCCACGGACGCAATATATAAAACGCTAACCCTAAAATTACCATAAACGGGCCGCCCTCTAAAACAAAGGCGTTTGGCAAAAATAATAAAATTCTTACCAGCCAAACGTTCGGCGGTTCTGCCATTGCGGCTGTCATAACTGGAATTATCGCCAATATTGGCAACAACGCCAACCCGATTGCACCTGCAATTTTTTTGGCGGATTTTTCTTTAACGCCGCCCTTGAAAATCTCGTAAAACAGCATATACAACACGGTTATAAAAAATGTCGCAAACGCATTGTTCAGCAGAATAATGCTATCGTTTGGCAATAAATACATACCAAGCACAAGGCTAACAAATTGCATAATCCACGATGCTATAAGCAAACGCAACAATAATTTTTGCCTGTTGCTTGTGTGGTAAAAACTTTCCGTTATAAGAAACAAAAACATTGGAAACACAGGCCGCCCAAGCATAGTAAGCCACAGCGGCGCACCAGCGTGTGCCCACATTTGGTGCACATGGTCTAGCACCATTAACACAAAAGCAATAATCTTTATCGTAGAGCCTGTTAAAAATCCGCTCTGCCCTTTTAATACGGTTGTCATTTTTTTGACCTCCTTTTAGGTTGGAATTATTTTTAACTGAATCGATGTTGCTCAATTCAAAAATATATACGGTGCGTTTTTTGCGGCGGTCTGATTTTTGGTTGCAAAATTAATTAATGGGGGTAAAAATTTTATTGGATATATATGTGCAAGTTGCACAATTTGTGTGGTGGATATTTTGGATTTTTGTGCATAAATTTGTTTTTTGGTTTGCGAAAAAATAAATTTGTATACAAAAAGACGATTTTGGTTTGTTTTATTGACAAATGATTTTTGGGGCATTATAATAGAATGGTCGCATAAGGTAAATGAACCATTTTTAAGGAGGTTTGTTATGAAAAAAATATTTTTTGCACTATCAGCAGTATTATTTTTATCCGCAATAATGCCCACTTCCGCTATAGCCAGAAACACCGATGACAGCACAGCAGTTGCGGATTCTGTGCCGACTCGTACAGGCGATTACCCTAAATTTGACGGCTCGCCGTTGCCAGAATTTCCTTTTACATGGCGGTTCTATTCCCCAGATGGCACCATTGTAGAGATTACAGCTATCGGCACTACACAACTAACCGCCAGGCAAGAAAGATTGCTTGCATTGCAGGGGCATGATTGCGGTAATCCAATTTGGGTAGTATCTGAACAATCCCGATTAGACGTAGTCAACGACATTTTGCCGCCCATAACCCTGCGGTTTTGCTGGACTTGTGGTTTTGTGTTTAGGTAATTTTAATTTATTTTGATTTTCAAAAGCAACACGCACTTTGCTAGTAATGGCGGGGCGTGTTGTTTTGTTGGGAATAAATTAGTAATCTGTGGTTTTAATAAAAAAACGGGCGGCGGAATGTCGGAATGGGCAAATGGGCGGCGGAATATCGGAATGGGGGAACGGGCGGCGGAATGTCGGAACGGGAAAACAGGCGGCGGAATATTGAAATGGGCAAACGGGCGGCGGAATATTGAAATGGGCAAACGGGCGGCGGAATATCGGAACGGGAAAACAGGCGGCGGAATATCGGAATGGGAAAACGGGCGGCGGAATATCGGAATGGGCAAACGGGCGGCGGAATATCGGAATGGGCAAACGGGCGTAATGGTTGGGGACCTGCCCGTCTGGCAGGCGGGTAAACGGGCGACCGAGGACGGTCGCC
>WRKK01000205.1 GCA_009782245.1 Defluviitaleaceae bacterium
TGCGAAAAAGCTGATAGATATGCGGCTTAAACGAGAAATCTACATAGACAGTTCGGTATACGGAATGGGGCGCGGTGCAGGAAATCTCAACACGGAGCTGCTCGCCAATTATTTGAACGTAGAAAATGGCACGGCGTACAATGTAGACCGCATTTTGCGAGTTTACGATGAACATACCGCAAAAACGCCGCAAAACTGGGGATATTCCCTGCCATATTATTTGGCGGCGGTTCACAAGTGCCACCCAAACTATGCGACATTCCTAATAAACCGTGCAACCTTGCCAATCACGGACGTTGGGTTAATGTTATCGAGCATTCCCGCCGCCGACCGCCGAGTTTACTCGGAAGAGTTGATAAACCGCTTGTATTACGAATATCAGTCGTCGCAAGTGGACGATACCGCCGCATATGCCGCTCTGCAAGCTAAATTGTTTGAAGAAGAAACAAGGAAATCCCAAAAAGCGGTGCTAATATTAGCACCTGGGAAAACCCTGCAAACGCACAAAACGGCAATATCGCAATTTATAGTTACCGAAAACCCTGTAATTATCGCAATAAATCACAATCCAACGGATTTTGTGGCAAATTTTGTGTTTTACTCCAACCAAAAGCGTTACGCCGAGCGAGAGTTTCGTGGGCAAAATAAGGCTTTACGATATATTTTAACGTCCAATATAAAAGAGCAGAATGCGGAGAAATCCCGTGAAAACGCTGTGATTTTCAATTATTCCGATTTGTGCAACAACAAGGGCGTATTTTTTGATAATGCGGCGGCGATGTTGCTTGCGTTGTTGCGGCGGACAAACTGCACAAAAGTGCATTGTGCAGGGCTTGATGGGTATAAATCGGATAACAACTATTACGATAACGCCTTGCAAACCATTAAAGACAGGGAAGTAATGGTATCGATAAACACGCAACTTAACGAAACTGTTCGCAGCTATGGCGGAATTATGGAGATTTTGTTTTTAACGCCGAGTTTGTACACAAAATAAAAAAGGAGATACAACTATGATAGTTTACTCAATAGAACATTTTATGGGAATATATCAAATGTTGACATTGCGGTTGGTCAAACACCGCAACGAAAAGGCTGTTTTAATCGCTATTTTAGGCGAAAACACTATAAGGCAAAAAGCCGATTTTTTTGCCAAGCTGAAAAAAACGGAATTATTTGACGATATAGTTATGCTTAAGGAAATTTCGCTGATTGCGAACGAGGACGGCTCTTCTGAAGTAGCCGCACCTTTTTCTTCGACAGAGGAGTTGCAAGCAAAAATAGTGGCAACCTACAAGCCAATCATCGAGGAACATAACCTAAATTTGGCAGAAGCCGCAACTATTTATAGCTTGGAGGACATTACATCAGATTTTACTAGCTTTTTAAGCCATTTGGGCATTCCATATATACACGTGGAAAATTTTTCTGGCTACATAAACGAAATATACGCCAAAGCTCATATTGCAAAACACCCACGGCACAAATTAAGGCAAAAAGAATGCTCTGTAAACAAAAACAACCGACCTTTACGAAAAATAGTGCTGTTTAGCGAAACAGCACTGCTTACAGAAACACCTCTTAGTGAAAAGGAACAGCAACTATTGGAATTTTTTGATTTTAACAAAAAATTTAATCAAGTTGCAGAAGAGGACAGACTGAAATTTTTGTCCTGTTTTAATTTAGATTTAGAATTTTTGCAAAGCCACGATTTAACCATTTTGTTGCCCAACAGCGTTCTATTTACAGGAGTTTGGGCGGGAAGAGCAAGGGCAAAATTTAGCGATATTTTGTATTTTCAAGAACGATACGGCACTGTTTATGCGATGCTATTGGATTATTTTGCGAACAAAAATAACGCTATTTTATACCACCCGCACCCAAACAGGATAGACAGCATAAATATGGTTGACTTTATAAGCGAACGAGGGGCAAATCACGTTGATCAAAATATGCCCATCGAGTTTTTAGCTTGGATTCCGAACATAAAAATAAAGCAAACCTTGTCAATAAAAACAACTGCCTTGCAAAAATTAGCCTCGATAGTACAAGACGACATTAGTTTGGATATAGAATTTTTGTCCGTTTTTAACATTATGGACAGACTGTACACCATGCAAACAATAATCAACAACTTGCCACACAGCAACATAAAATTTTACGGCATACCCGATAAAACCATGCAAACGCTGTACCGTTGCAACTTTGACGATTACCCCAATAAAATTTTTGAATGTTTGGAAACAGTAGAGTCTCTTACGCTTAACGCAAAGCCACTATTATACGAACCCGAACGCTCCGAAGACCCCAAAACCCTAGCAAACACAACATTACAGCAAAACGACATTTGCATTATCAACACAACCCTACCCTGCGATGAGCCTATAGTGCAAAGGCAACTCATACTAAATATGCTAGAAACCGCAGACGAAAACGCCGTTATCTTCTTCACAAACATATTCCACGAATACAGTTTTGCCCACGTAGTAATGAAAAACAGGGTTTTTTTAGATTTTATTGTGCCAATAATAATCCACCGCACCAAACTTGACGACGGCGAGCCAGTAGGCGAACTAGGCACAATAACAATTTACGCCTTTTGCAAAAATGAGGAAACACGCAACCAGCTAAAAGCCACAAGCATAACCAAAAATCTGCACTATCTAAACACAATCCTAACAGTAACGCCGCTTTCTGACGAGGACGCACAATCTGAATACCAAAAATGCTGGGAACACGCCATAAACAACGCCCTAACCGACCACATGATAAATTTGCGGCACAAAGATAGCACAAAAGCACTAAAAGAAGAACTGGCACAAGAAAAGCAAGCAATGCAACAAGAAATGGCGGCAATGCAACAACAACTATATCAAGCCAACTACCAACTACAACAAGAAAAAACCGCCCACCAAGCCACAAAAACAGAATTAGAAACGGCAACCGCCAAGCAAAACAAAGGGTTTTTCAGTAAATTTGGCAAACGGTAAATTTTGGCAATTAAAAATCTTCCTACTTGACAACCTCAATCCAAAATGCTACAATATCCTAAACAACCCCAAAGGAGGATTTTTTATGAATATTGGCAACACCAGCCCAAAAAAGCTGTGGTATATGGAATGGCAAGTGGCACAATCCCTAAAAGAAGACGACAAAATACTAAATTTTAGCAAAGCCGTTGACGAATGGAAAAACCAAATTTTATCACGTGGCACGGCACTAACAGAGGAAGAAAAGGAACAAATACGGGCGTTAATTGCCAGGTGGCTAGAAGAAAACCCGCTAGAAACAGACGAGGACAAAGCAAAATTTAGAGCCTTTGTTCAAGAGGTTTACGAAAAATTCGGTGCAAAACACGATACAGCCTACCTTTTAGGAGAAACAATAATGTCCGTTTTAGACGAACGCACCAATCTTACGCACTTTATGCGTGATACCTTGCTTGAGGTGCTGAATATGCTGAAAAATCCCGCAAGCATGAAAAGCCCCGCAAATCGGGAAAATCAGGCAAACGAAATAGCCCAAAATATTGCGGTTATGGCATCAAGCAAATTGTACCCCGTGCAGGTTCGCCTGTTTAACGAAAACGTTTAGAAAAACTTAGGAAAATAAGGTGCTTTATTATGATAGAATTTTACAACCAGCCAGTATACGTAAAAAACGGCGACACAATAATCCTAGAAACCCCGCAAAACGCTGTTCAAGCCGAAAAATCCAAACAAGCCGAAAAATCCGAAAAATCAACCATCGCCCACAAAATTATAGCAGCCCACAATATCAGCAAAAACCCCGAGCAACTACAGCTAAAATTTGATTGCTTGGCATCGCACGATATAACTTATGTCGGAATTATCCAAACAGTACGGGCGGCAAACGCTGATTTTGATAGGTTTCCTGTGCCGTATGTGCTAACCAACTGTCATAACAGCTTGTGCGCGGTTGGCGGCACAACCAACGAAGATGACCATGTTTTCGGGCTTTCTGCCGCTAAAAAATATGGCGGAATTTTCGTGCCGCCGCATATCGCAGTTATCCACCAGTATGTCCGCGAAACTATGGCAAGTTGCGGCAAAATGATTTTAGGCTCTGATAGCCACACCCGCTACGGTGCGTTGGGGACAATGGGCTTCGGCGAGGGCGGCGGCGAACTCGTAAAGCAACTTTTGGGGCGTACTTACGATATTAAAATGCCCGAAGTTGTCGCTGTGTACCTAACGGGCAAACTCCGCCCAGGTGTGGGCGCGCAAGATGTCGCCTTATCGCTGATAAATGCGGTTTTTGCGAAAAATTTGGTCAAAAATAAAATTTTGGAATTTATCGGGCCAGGCGTTGCCACTTTAAGCGTGGATTATCGCATGGGAATAGACGTTATGACAACCGAAACGGCGTGTCTTTCCAGCATTTGGGCGACGGACAGCAAAGTGGAAGAATATTACACGCTGCACGGCAGACCGTCCGATTACACGCAACTACAGCCCGAGCCGCTTGCCTGTTACGATTCTCTCATAAAAATAGACCTTTCGCAAATTTGCCCCATGATTGCGATGCCGTTCCACCCTAGCAACGTTTTTACAATAGAAACCGTGCAAAAAAACGCCGCCGATATTTTGCGGGAAATCGAAAAAAACGAGCAGGAAACCAGCCAGCAGAACAATTTTAGCATACAAAATTTGCTATTGCCCAACGGCGGCATGAAAGTTGACCAAGGGATAATAGCTGGCTGTGCAGGCGGTATGTACGAATTTATCGCCGAGGCAACGCATATTTTAAGCCAACACGCCCCCGAAATGACAGATGCTTTTTCGTTATCGGTGTATCCTGCAAGCCAGCCCGTTTATTTGGCGATGGTGGAAAATGGATTAGCCGCTAAACTGCTTAAAGCGGGCGTTGTGCTAAAAACGGCGTTTTGCGGGCCGTGTTTTGGTGCTGGCGATGTGCCGAAACACAACGGTTTTAGCGTTCGCCACACAACCCGCAATTTTCCTAGCCGAGAGGGTGCAAAGCCCAATTTGGGGCAATCGGCGGCAGTTGCTTTAATGGATTCGTTATCTGTGGCGGCAACCGCCGCAAAACAGGGCGTACTAACCGCCGCCGACAGCCTGTTATCGGAAAAGCCCAACGTGCCTAGCTATTATTTTAACGCTGATATTTACAAAAAAAGGGTGTACATCGGCACAAACGCACCGCAGCCAGCCAATCAGCTAATTTACAGCCCAGGTATACGAGATTGGCCAAATTTTGCACCGTTATCCGAGAACATTTTGCTAGTTGTCGCCGCATTCATAACCGATGCCGTAACTACAACCGATGAGCTAATCCCGTCTGGCGAAACCTCTACTTTTAGGTCAAATCCGCATTTGTTGGCAGAGTACACACTTTCACGAAAAGTGCCAGGTTATGTTAAATTTGCGAAAAAAGTGGCAAACTGGGAAGAAACCCGCAAAACGGGCGGTTCGCTTGCGGAAATTGCCGATAATACGCTGCAACGTGCTTTTCGGGAAATCCCGCAAACGGAGCAATCGGCAAATCAGCTAACAATAGGCAGTGTAATTTACGCCAAAAAGCCTGGCGACGGCTCCGCACGCGAGCAAGCCGCAAGTTGCCAGCGTGTTTTGGGCGGCTTTGCCAACATTGCCGAAGAATACGCCACAAAAAGATACCGCTCTAACCTAATAAATTGGGGGTTATTGCCGTTTACTTTGCCAACCGCCGATAACCCGCCCAATTTCGCAGACGGCGATTTTATTTATATCCCAAAAATAAAGCAAGCCGTGCAAAACAAGCAAACCCAAATAAGCGGCTTTATTTTCCCAAAAAACGGCACCAACACAAAAATTATCCAACTAGAACTAGCCATTACAGACGACGAACGGGATATTTTATTGGCGGGTTGTTTGATAAATCATTTTGCTGGGGTGTAGGGGCGGGGGTTCACTTGCGTACACTCCTCGGTCGCTCGTCCCATTTGGCTCACACGATTTTAACGAAAGTGTAGGCAAATGGGGCGGGTATTATCTTAATATCATTGCCTAACATTGCTTAATTTTCGGCAATTATTTTGTTTATTTGTTCTAGGGAGAGTTCGGTACATTCCATAATCTCATCGATGGGGCGATTTTTTTTAAGCAGTTTTGTGGCTATTTTAGTTGCTGCATTTGCCCAACCCTCTTCTCTGCCCTCTTCCCAAGCATCTCTAGCGTCTTCAATAGCGGCCTCCATAGCCAATTTTTCGTCATAAACAAGAATACTCATAACAGTACCTCCCGATTTTTGCCAAAAC
>WRKK01000206.1 GCA_009782245.1 Defluviitaleaceae bacterium
GGCCGAGGACGGTCGCCCCTACAACGATGCCACCCGTAGGGGCGACCGTCCTCGGTCGCCCGTTGTGAAACCCCCAACACCAACACCCCCCTTTGGTTGGGGGCAAACGGTCGCCCGTTTATCCCCAACCATTACGCCCGTTTGCCCATTCCATTTTGTCCCAATAAATTGTCTACCTTAATGACGAACAAACTTACTCGCCCTGCTCCACCGATTTTTTAGCCACGCTCGCCCGAACATCTTGCAATTTCCCGCCGACAAATTTAGTTGAATTAGTCGCCGTTTTCGCCGCTACCGCTCCAAAATTCAGCAAGCCTTTTTTCAGACCCTTTAGCGAATTTCCCGCAGTTTCCTCTGCAACTTCTTCTGCAACTTCCTCTGGCGTTTCGGTTGGCGGCTCGGCAACGGGCAATTCTTCGTCTTCCGATTCCCTTTCTTCCATATATATGTCGTTATTTTCCAAATCTGCCAAATCTTCCGAAGTTCCCGAAGTTCCCAATTCCCCCAACTCCTCTTCAACTTCAACCGCCGCAATCGGCTCAACCCCCGCCGAAGTCCCGTCCGAGCCAATTAACTCCAAATCCCACAGCCCGTTCTTCGTTAATTCTTTCCAAGCATTTTCGCCCCACAACGTGCTGGACACGTCTTTCATAATATTTTTGAAACCTGTAAATTTCTTGCCAACCTCTTTTTGGGTGGCGTAATGCTTGGCGTGTTCTAGCTTGCTGTCAAATTCCGCCAAAAGCCCCGTATAAAGGCGTTCGTAATGCCCTTTTATCTCCGTTGCAAAACCGCCCGCCTCGATTTCCGACAAAATCGCCAAAAAATCGCCTCTGAAAATCTGCCCGATATTTGCCGCGATTTTCTCTATTGCGGATTTCTCGGCTCTCGCCAAATGTGCGACCTCTCTCGTGGGGAATTCAATCCCCGCAACCGTGCGAATTATCGTATCTATTTTAGCCAACGCAGGTACATTTTCCTCAAACTCGATTTCTCGGCAATAAGCCAACAATTCGTCTTCTACTTCAAGCAAAATTTCCTCCGAAACGTCTTCGGTCAGTATGTTTTCCGATTTTTCAAACTTTTCAAATTTTTCAAATTTTTCAAACTTTTTGAATATTTTGGATTTTTCCGATATTTTCAGGAATCCCGCCGTCAATTTCTCAAAAAGCTCGTCCGTGGCTTTGATTTTGCAATCTGGCAATTTTTCTTCTATCGCATTAACCAAAATCTCGGGGATATAGCCCATTGTTTCGCAATAATCCTGTAATTTTGCCATTGTATCGTTGCAAACCTCCAAATTCGTCAGAGATTTTTCGGCGGCGGCATTTATCAATTTTTCTCGTTCGTCCTCTGTGGTTTCGGGCGTTTCCTTTTTCTCGGAATTGGTCAACCCAAGAAAATAATTGTCCGCCAAAATCAGCATATGTCTATCCATAGCCTCAAATAATGCCGCAGGAACGCCGCCGATATTTTCGCAATATTCCTCCAATATTTTCAGAGATTCGGTTGCCTCCGCAATGGAAGATTTCGGCAACGACCGAAAGCGTTTCTCTGCCAATGCGAGTTTGCAGTTCTGCACATCGCCCAACAGCCCAAAATCAGCCGCCAAATCCTCAATTTCCAAATGTTCGTCCTTAAAACGGTCTATTAAAAACTCAAAATGTTTCGGCTCGTATGGATTCAGTTGCAAAATTTCAAGCATGGCTGTCAAAGCCTCGTCAGGCGGCGTGGACGGGTTCAATTTTCGAAAAAGAGAATCCGCTTTCCGTGCCGCTTGCTCCGTGATATTGGAAATTGGCGCGCCGTGTTTTTGCAAAATATCGACAAACGTTAAATGCAGATTAAAACAGTCGTAGAAAACCGCATTGGAGAGGGCGGGGAAGATTTCGGGATTTTTGAACATTTCGCCCTTGCTTTTGCTTGCGGCGATGGACGCGCCGATTTTCGTTGCCAAATCGATAGCCAGCGGCAGAGTCGTTGCGACGACCATTCCGATGCCGAGCGGCCCGCCCAGCAGCGATGCACCCGCCTTGCCAAGCACCGCCACACCCGCCTTACCGAGCAGTTTGTTGCCCAGCACGGCGGTCATGCCGACTTTCGCCGCCCCGATGCCGACCATGGGCGCAAGTTGCGTTGCCACCGAGATGCCCGTTTCTATCGTGTTTGGGTCGTTGACAATGCTCGTCAAGCCCGACAATCCGCCGCTCGCCCGTCCGATGCCCTGTTCTTTTGCGGCACGGTAAGCCGCCACCTCGTCTGGGTCGTCGAGAATGGTTTCGTACTGGGTGCTTAACTCGCCGATAATTTTGGGAAAAATCAGCAAATTCGGGTGGTTCGTCCTGTGCAGTTGCAAAATTTTGTCAACGTCATAGTCATAAATTTCCTCGTCCTCGCGGCTGTACACAAATTCCTGTGCGATTGCCCCGATTACCTGATTGTACAGGTATTCGCCACGGATTATCACTTGCTCGATGTCCGTGAATTGCGGATATTGCCCGTCAAACGCCGTCTGTCCGTCAACTGCCTTGCGGTGGATAGCCTGCCGCACCTCGTTATACGTTAAAATATTATCGTTTGGCTGATATTCCCTACCAAATAATGTGTAGACTTTGTTTTGCATTTTCATCTCTCCTTTTCAAATTTTCAAATCAAAAAACCTAAAACCGTGGGGCGTATGGCAAAACCCCCTGCTCCGCTCTCACAAAACAGCAAAAAACTGCCGTTTCGCAAGTTGAATTTTCAACTATTAAAATTATAGCATATTTTCGCAAACTTGCAACTAGACTTTTTTAGCAAGTTTTGGCAAGTTTCAACAAATTTCAACAAGACAAAAAAAGCCATAAAAATGGGCTAGGAACAAGACACTAGCCCAAAATTTGCGGTTTGTGAAACCACTTACTAATTTTGTTAAACTTCCAACGGCACGATAGCAAGCGTTTTGCCGAGTGGGGCTAACAATTTTAACAGCGTGTCCAGTTGCATTATCGGTTCGCCGCTTTCCGCATGACATAATATTGGGTAATCTTCCGCCAATATGCGGTTTAACTCTTGTTGCGTTATTTGGTTGTTATCACGGGCTTTTGCGAGTTCCGTCATAATGGCGACCTTAAAATCGCTTGCCCGTATTTCCTCGTCCGTGTAAAGATTCTTTCGGACATCACTCCATTTTTTCATTTTCGTTGCTCCTTTCGTTTTCTTCAACTCGCCGCTAAGCCTCATAAAACCACCTCAAATCGTCCTTAATATTATCAAAAAATTTGTCGCCGCTAATGGCGTTGGATAGTGAAAACATCGTAACAATGTCCACTTTGCGGTTGAGTGCGTCCTCGATTTCGTCATATATGTCGTACAGCCCCAAACAATGCTCATAGCTTAAATCGATTATTAAATCTATGTCGGAGTTATCGTGCTGCTCTCCTCGGGCGTAACTGCCGAATAATGCGGCTTTTGCTACGTTGTATTGCCGCAATATCGGTGTTATTATTTCTATAATTTTCTCTTGGCTCATAATTTTATCCCCTCCGTTTATGCTGTTGCCGACAATTTTTAACAAGACCATTATATCAAATTTTTTCGTGCATTGCAAATAAAAATAAAATTAAAATTAAAATCAAAATCAAAATCCCCCAACGGCGTTTTTGGGGGATTTTTGGTAGGCAGAGGAACAGATAGAGGGTTAAAGCTATTTTGTTCCCGCTATGTACCAGCATGATGTAAAATTTGAAGTTTTTTCGGTTGCGTTTGTTGCGGTTAATTCGGTGGAACTACCTGCGTTTCGTCCGTTTCGTCCGTTTCATTTTTCTTCGGATTCATATTATCCACGATAAAATCCATCAATTTGTCCACATTGTAGCCATACGCCGCCGAGTAAAATGTCGGCACGGCGACTTGCAATTCGCAGGTTTTCAATATACGCCGCTGAATCGACAACGCTTGTTCTTGCAAAAATGCAAGCAATTCCTCGCCTGGTGCCATTGTTTCAATGTTCCAGCCGCGCCCTTTCATTGCGATGTCCGCTTGGTTTATCGCTATTAAAATTTTTGTGGGGTTTATTCCTGCCTTTATTGTTTCTAGCAAGTTGTATGCCATTCCCAAATCCTTGCTCGAGCCGTCTATTACGATTATTGCACAATCGAGCATTTTTTCAAGATTTTCAAATGCCGCATTTCTCCAACGTAATTCTCCGTAGTTCTCTTTTTTAAGTATACTTCTAATGGTTTCGCAACTGTTAACTGCTACTTGGTCGCCGTTATTTTTATAATGACGATTCCAAGCCAAATAAAGCCTTGATAATAAATTAGAAATATCCTGCGTGTTCGCTTTATCCTGTTCAGTGCCGTCGCCTAGCCCAGGCGTGTCCCACAAACGGATAAACTGCCCCAACGCATAATCTTGCACGGCTTTGGTTTCAGGTTCTGCGCCCAAGCCGACTTTCGCCACGTCCCGATTCAGCAGGGCATTTATCGTGGAACTTTTGCCCGTGCCCGTAACCCCCGCAATCATTACATCGTAGGGTTTTATCAAGTTAATCGCTTTCAAATGCTCGATGATTTCCTCTGTTTTGTAAGTGCTAAAATCCATGATTTTTCCTCCTACTTAAATTAAAATTATTCAAATAAATCCGATAAATTGTGAAAAATGGTTTCCACGCCGTCCAGCACCGCCACGAAAACGCCGCCCACGACCAGCACAACCATTCCAGCAAGGTCGCGAATGTCTTCTAGGCTGAAATTGCCTTTGTGGCTTTGCGAAATCACCGCCGCGCGTTTGGCTGGCGGGATTTTTTCAACCATATAACGCAGCAATGTCGCCAAATTGTACGGCGGCTCTTGCGGCTGACCGTCCTCTTTGTAGCCCGCCGAATATGCGACAGGCTCAACTTCCACGCCCGTTGCCTCGTAAATGTGGCGGCGGACGGATTCCACTTTTTCGGCGATACGCTGTTGCAAGGGCGGCAGGGGTTGCACGGCTTGCGAATCCCAATGTCTACCCGCAAGCATCATGTCGGCTTGGTTTATGCCGACCAGCAGCCGCTCGTTGTCGCGCAGATTGGGAATGACGACATTGTTGATAAGGCCGTAGGACGTGCCTAAATCCTTGCTCCTGCCGTCCAACACGACCAGCACGACATCAATGAGAAAATCGCCGTTTTCGTCCTCTTCACGGAGCAGGTTTGCGATATTGTTGATATGTCGCTCGTTTTGGACGGTGTCCTCGCCAAGCCCAGGGCTATCCCAAATTGTGAGATTGCCCAACTCGAACCTGGCAACGTCCATGGTTTCGGCGTTCACGCCCACGCCGACTGCGGCGATTTCCATGTCAAACATGGCGTTAATTGTGGAACTTTTGCCCGCACCCGTCGCGCCCGTGATTAAGATGTTCGCCTGTTTGTCTTGATATTCCGCCAAAATAGCGTTGATTTTGGCTTTTTCGTTTGCGTTGGCTGCGTTGGAATTAAAATTGTTCATTGTTAAATCCTCCAATCGGTTTGTGGGCGGTTTTTGGCGTTTTGTATTGTGCAGCAACCCCGCCCCAGTGCCGAGATGTAGCTGTTTTCGGCAAGTTGATTTTTAATAATAAAATTGTATCACAAATTGCAAAAATTGTAACTAGACGATTTTAGCAAGTTTTGGGGTTGGGGTTTTTGGCGGAAAAAATATTTGACGGCGGCGGGAATTTGTGGTAAAATAAAATAAAAAAATATTTGACAGCCTCAAAAACGTGTGGTAGAATGAGAAAGTAAAATAAAAAATCCGAAAAGGAGTGGAAGTATGATAAAAATAATTGAAAATGGGCAAGAAATGATGTATTGGCAGATAGTAGAGAAGTACCGCGACAATTACATCTTGATTAAAATGGTGGAAACGGATTACGAGACGGGTAAGCAGACGGGGATTCCATTGGAACTTGGCGATGATGACGAGGAATTTTATGGTCGGTATAATGACGGAAAAACCGTGCTGACAGGAATGAATTTGAGACCGCTGATAGGAGGTTTTTTATGAAACCTGTTGCATTAGACAAAAGAAACATGGCTTACGTGGAAGTTCACATTGCACCCTTGGACGGTAGAAAAATGGCGACTACTCCGTTTTTGTTGGACACGGGTGCAACATGGACAAGTCTCCCTAAAAAATTTTTGCTGGACAACCTCGGTTACACAGAAGACTACATACAAGCCCACCGAATACTACTGCCCAAAGAATCCCAGCCCAAAATGGCGAACGGCGAACGAGCCGACGTTTACAAAATCCCCATTACAAGAATAAACATCGGCGGCCACGAGATACA
>WRKK01000207.1 GCA_009782245.1 Defluviitaleaceae bacterium
AACAGATGGTGCTGTTCTTGTTGCCAATAATGTTTGTCCTGTATATGTAGGGCTTGTGGTAATAGTTGCTTGTTGCGTTATTGCGTTGGGGTTGATTGTAACTTGATTAACTGTTGCGGTTTGCCTAATTTGGAATGAAACGTTTGGATAATTGTGTTGGAAACTGTTCGGCATAACATTCCACCCAGTAGGCAAAGTAATAGTTGGAGTAATTGGCTGATTATTCGCATTCCAGAATCTGTCGGTATTGACATTCATTGTTACCGTTCTTACTCTGTTTGATGCTGGGGCAGAGATAGTAGCATTTACTCCCACATTTTGACTTGCAGTCCCATTGGTTAGAACAACCTCTCCACGCGTGTGTTGATTAGTGTTGGTAATTGCTGCTGTTCCTAAATTGATGCCCGTTCTTCTTATTCCTGTGTTAGCTGTTATAGTCGGAATATTAGCACTATTCGTTATAGTCGCATTAGTTGATGCACTAGTCGAATTAGCAAAAGTTACACCTAGGCTTGATTGCCATGAATGAAAAATTTGATTCAATCCTGATGTAAATGACAGAGGTAAAGTAATAGAACTAGCATTTAGACCAACATACATATAAGAAATATCGTCCACCTGCATCATAATATTGTGAGTAGTACCTACACCCTGCCCAAATCTGATTCCTGTTACACGGTGTAGAGCCGGAGATGATGTTATTTCATGAAAAAAACCCGTATGCACCATAAACGCTTCATTAAAGAAAAACTGATCCATATATCTTAACACCATAAAAACCGCAATCGGCTGTGTAAAAATGTCTGTAATAGGCAAAATAACCGAATCATTTGGGAGAATACTGTAACTATTAGCAGGTAACAATACCTCCCCAGACCAAGTTTGTAACTCAATATACACAGTATTGTTATATACTTCGCTCAAAAAAAACCACCAGGACGGGCTTATAAAAACAGTCATATTCCGAGGTTGTATTGCTCCGTCTGACATAATTGGTGGGAACACTTGAATAGCACTAGGCGTAGTTGTGTTTGCTATTTCTGTTAGACTCGTCTCGTCTAGCGGTCGTGCTTGCACTTGAATTTGTGGAAATACACTTACCAGCAACAGTAAGCAAAGATAAATACTAATTTTTCGTGTCATAAAAAACACCCTTTCATTTTTTGGCAAGTTGTCGTCAAGTTATCGTAAATATACGGTAACACGATTTTTTGCAGATGTCAAATTTTTTATGTTGCGAAAATGTTGAATTTTGGGCGGTTGCAGGGGCGGAAAAATATCGGAACAGACAAGGGGCGACCGCCCACTATAATAAACTTTATTCAACACCGTTAAAATGCCAATTTTGGATTTTGTAGGGATCTGCCGAAAGGCAAGCCCCTACATTCTAGGCAAACGCAATTTTTCAAACCTTGATTGGCGTTAATTTTGCAACTCTGTTGCCAAAGTGTGGCGCATATATAATCTTGCTAAACGTGCCTCGCTGGGTGTGGCGGGTATGGCGGGTGGTTCGGGTTCTTCGGGTGGATTGTTGGGTTCGTTGTCTGTGTTGTCGCCCGTTTCGGGTTCTTCTGGTGGATTGTTGGGTTCGTTGTTCGTGTCGCCCGTTTCGGGTTTTTCTGGTGGATTGGCGGGTTCGTTGCCTGCGGCGGGTGGTTCGGGTTCGTTGTCTGTTTCGCCCGTTTCGGGTTCTTCGGGTTCTTCCGATTCTTCGGGTTCGGCTATTTCTGGCTCTTCCGATTCCTTTTTGTCTTCTTCGGATGGTTCTTCGGGTTCTTCTTCTGTTTCTTCCTCGTCTATATCAACCTCTTCCGATTCTTTTTTGTCGTCGTTAGTTTCTTCGTCTTCTATGTAGTCTGTATCGTTGTCGTTATCGGTTGGCGGAAGAATGGGCAGTATGGGCATTTCTAAAATATCGGCAAACATTGGCATTGCTATATCTTCTGCAAAGTTTTCTGTATAAATTATAACTGGCGTGGGTTGGGTTGGTAGCCCTTGCAATGTGGGCAGATAGCCATGTTCGGCGTTCCAATCCCATGTATTGGTAAAATCAAAATCTAAACCTAAATGCTCTTGGGGAGATAGCCAAGTATTTTGAGCGTTAAAACCGACACCTAAACCGCTGACACTTGCCCCCACAGCCCGTTGAGCAATTGGTGGGGGTTCTGCTTCTTGAGGTTGCTCTAAGTCCAACCGCATAAACCAAGCATGGCGTGTATCCTGCGTAACCCCTCTAGGGCTTTCAATTTCTGCTATATTATTGCCAATTATTGTGTTAGCACCTTGAACAAAGGTGTTTATAGCGGCGGCACTTCTTAGCACCGCTTGCGAGCCTGGTTGTGGTGCTGTTGCAGCAGTAACTGCGCCGATTATAGCACCAACGTTTCCGCCATATGCACCACGTATTCCGCCAGTAGCAAAAACCCTATGCACTTCAGCACCTGGGCTATTCAAATAACCCACAATTCCGCCAGCAACCCAATTTCCCGTTACATCTGCGGTGGAATAACTGTCAAAAACTCCTATTGGCGTTGAGCCGCCAGTTTGCCCAATTATTCCGCCAGCGGCTCCAGCAGTGCTACTTATTTCGCCCTCGGTTGCGGTTCTTTGTATGGTAGATGCTACCGCCCAACCCGCAATGCCGCCTGCACCCTGGGTTGCCGATATAATAACGTTTGTGCTACTGTGCGATATTGTGCTGTTGTTCTCTAGGTTGCCCGCAATGCCACCCGCAACGCCCGATGTAGCCGTTATGTTGCCACGAGCGGTGCTGCGGCTGATAGTTGCGTTGTCGGCTCTGCCAGCCACGCCGCCTATTCTGGTTCTTCCGTAAACTATGCTGTTCTCAAAATGGCTGTCGGTTATTGTGCCGTTGAATATCTCGCCAACCAAGCCGCCGACCGAATCTCTGGCGGAAACTGCGGCGTTTACGGTGCTGTTGGTTATTGTACCGTAATCGATTTTGCCGACAAGCCCACCAACATTATCTCTGCCGTATATTGTGCCGCTTTCAAAATGGCTGTTGGTTATTGTGCCGTAATCGATTTCGCCGACAAGCCCACCAACATTATCTCTGCCGTAAACTGTGCCGCTTTCAAAGCGACTGTCGGTTATTGTGCCATTTATAATTTTGCCAACCAAACCGCCCAAAATATCCTCGCCACGGACAGTGCCGTCAAAGCTACTATTGATAACTTGGCTGTTTGCCTGCAACCTGCCGACTAACCCGCCAACAATACCGCCATAATTGGCGACTGCTCCATCAAAATGAACATTACGCAAAATTGCGGCATTATACAAACTATTAGCAATTCCGCCAACAGGTGCGGAAGTATTGGCGTTTATATTACCTCTTACGGTAAGATTTTCCACAACACCGTCTAATATAGCAAACAAGCCCCTATGCACGGATTGCCAGCCGTCTATGTAATAATTGTTTCCGTCAAAATTACCTGCAAAAGGCACGTTAAAGCCCTCCCAAGCGGGGTGCACGGTAATATTTGCGGCAAGTTGGTAATACGCTGTGGTAAACTCGTAAAAATCGTCGCTGTTAAGCTGTTCGGTTATCCATTTTAGGTGTGCGTAATTTTCAATGATAAATGGTGCTGTTGCTGTACCTGCTCCGTCTGGTTGTTCTGGTTCGGTTTCGTCTGGTTCGGTTATGTCTGGCGGTGGCGGCGGCGGTGGCGGTGGTGGCGGCGGAGTTGGCACAGGTGCGGCGGGAAATTCGTTTTGGACGTTTTGAACGTTTTCGTTTTCTTGCCGCAACAAAGCCTCTCTAGCGTCGGCTATGCGGCGTTCGCTGTTGGCGGCTATTTGCCTTGTTTGTGCCTCCGACCAGCTACGGCGAAGTCGTTCCTGCACGGGTACTTCTTCCACTAAATCGGGAACATTATCCAAAATTTCTTGCGTTACAAAATCGCTGTTTTCCAGCAAATATTCCGCATTGTTAAGCATCTCACGCAAAGTAAACTGATCCAATGTTTCTAGCTGAATTTCTTCTACTTGGATAACGGGTACATCGTCGCTGGTGTCCACTAATAAAATTTCGCCAGCAACCAGGATAGTGTCGTCTATTTCGCCGCTACCCGAAAGCATGGCAATATAGGCGGCGTTGTCGCCAAAATATCCCAAAGTAAACAACGTTCCCCTAACAGTCATGGCAACATTGCCCAGCGAGGCAACTATGCTGTTGTCAGCCTGTTGTTCCGCTACTCTGACAAGTGCTGTGCCGCTTTCAACGGTAAGTTCTATGTTGTTGTTGGTTAGTGCCGTTGTAATGCGGGTTTCCTCGGACATTTTTAATAGCGACTGCTGATCCATTCTAAAATAGACATTAGTCGCTAAGCCTGTAACCACAGTAAAACCGCTACCCACACGGGTGTTAGCACGCGGCGTAAAACTTTGCCCGTTCTCTCTGTACAAAGTTACGTTTCTGCCTTGTATTCTAAAAACCGTAACTATTCGGGCGGCGGTGGCTGCGTATGCTGTTACTTGCACCATCGATATAAGCAGTAACGCCGATATTGCGAATGCAATAGCCTTTCTTAACATTCTTATTGCTCCTTCCAAAAATTGTACTAAAAATATCTTATATCATTTAGTATATCATGTTATTTAATATTGTCAATTTGTTTTTTTGAAATGTTGCATTTTTGGTAAAAATGTAATAAACTAGTTATACGGCTTAATAAAGCTATGCTAATTTTGAGGAGCTATGCAAATGTCAGAAAAAACGCTTTTTTCAACTAATGTTGAACCATTATCAACTAAATTTTCTTTTATGGAATGGCTTATAAACGGCCCTACTGTGCGCAGTTTGGATAAAAAGGTTATAATACCTTGTATAGACAGGGTTTCGCAGTATGCAATGGATAAAAAAATTTGTAGCGCAAGCCTTTGGGAATACGATAACCATTTAGATTTCCAGTTTATTTACGATAAATTATTGGATTCTAAAATGTTCCGCTTTATGAAATCGGAACTGTACAGCACGTTTAGAACGGTAGGCCTAATTTACTTGGAATTTTTGCGGGAAAAAGAAACAGCTAAACCCGCCGCACCGCCGCCAACCTACAAACCCAACAAAGCACTAGAAACCAAGAATATAGCCGACAAAGTAAAGCAACTGCAATCCGCCGCCGCACCGCCGCCGCAAACCGAACCTGTCAAATCAAAATCCAAGCCGCCAGCACCAAAGCAAAAAGAACCACCAAAACCCGAACCGCAAGCACCAAAGCAAAAAGAACCACCAAAACCCGAACCGCAAGCACCAAAGCAAACAAAACCGCCAAAACCCGAACCGCAAGCAACAAAGCAAAAAGAACCACCAAAACCCGAACCGCAAGCAACAAAGCAAGCAGAACCGCCAAAACCCGAACCGCAAGCACCAAAGCAAAAAGAACCGCCAAAACCCGAACCGCAAGCACCAAAGCAAGCAGAACCGCCAAAACCCGAACTGCAAGCAAAACCAAAGCAAATACCAAAGTCGATTCCAAAGCAGTTGCCAGTGCAAAAAAATGCAAATACGGACGATTCGCCCGAAGTTAAAGATGCTAACCTTAAAAAAATTATCGCAGAATATTGCAAAATAGCGGACACTTTTACTCTTGACGAACTTTTAGCATACGAAAAAGAGCAAACAGGCACAGTTCACAATAGAAAAATGGCGGAATTAGCCCACCAAATGCTAGTCCGCATTGACAAAGAAACCTACACAACGGAAAAAACCCTAACGTTTGACTGCGTTTACATAGATTACGAGATAAAAAAATTCATACAAACCACCGCAAACAACAGGCAATATTTGTTGATAAAATCGTTTAACAATGTGGCAGATTTTCCCGATTGCGGCAAACCGTGGAACTTGTTTTTACTGGAAAGTTATTGTCAGCGGTTTAGCAAAATGTTCACTATAAAAATCCCCGCAATGAACGCCAAAAATGTCGGCGTTGTGGCTTTCAAAGACTGCAAGCTAGATTACAACGAAATATTGGCAGATGTCATCGCCAGAGCAAATATCTCGCTAGAAACGCTAACGGTAATCAGGTTTTTGCACAAAAACGGCTACACCAACAAATTAAAAATACCAAATATAGCAGAAATTATACAAGAGGCGGCTTATATATTGGCAAATCCATAATGATTGCCGATTGCCGATTTGCCTAATATCGTGCTATAGCAGTTTCGTAGGGGATATTATCCGCCCCACCTGCGTACACTTTTATTGAAGCATTGGGGATTAGACGGACGGGCGACCGAGGACGGTCGCCCCTACAATATGCGTCCCCGCCCGCCTGACGGCGGTCAGGTAGGGGCGACCGTCCCCTGCCCGTCCGGCAGGCGGG
>WRKK01000208.1 GCA_009782245.1 Defluviitaleaceae bacterium
GGATATTATCCGCCCGTTTTTCTACAAGAGCCTATTTTTAAGTTGTTCGAGTATAATCCCCAATGGTTCAATAAAAGTGTACGCAGGTGGACGGTCGCCCGTTTGCCCCCATTCGTTGACAACCCACCAAAACAAAAAAACCTCGTTACACCCGAGGTTTTTTGTTTGAAATTATTTTATGCTTTACTTTACCTACTATCCGTATTTATTCCATAACGCAAGCATCATTAACAATATCAAAAACAGTAGCGAACAGCTGTAGTAGCTGATGTTCGCATTGCAAAAATTCGCCTGCTATTGGGTGTAGCGTTAGTTCGGTGTATTGGTTGGCAATTTTTCTTTCTTCGTTGAAATCTACCGAGCCGTGCGTTAGGCGATGGGTTTCTAATGCTATTTGTGCTTGCTTGTATTGCTCTACTTTTGCTAATAATTCGGGATTAGCCTGCATTTCACTTTTATAACGACAATATTCGCTGTACAAAAAACTATTGCTAAAATCTGCCGCTAGGTTTTTGGCGTTTTCTAGGATTGTGGCGGTGCTTGTTAAATCGGCGGTTTTTGGCGGTTCGGTTGATACTGCCGTATTTGCCCCATTTGCCGCATTTACTAAATTTTCCATTTTTTTCATAGCTACAACTCCATTATTATTGGCAAAATCATTGGGTTTCGTTTTGTTTTTTGCCACAGATAATTTTTCAGATGCTCGCGTATTATGTTGCGTATGTAGTTCCATTCAGTAATTCGTTTATCGTCGCAAAAATAGAATGCTTTTCTTGCCACTTCTTTTGCCTCTTCTATTAGTTCTTCCGATTCCTTTACGTAAACAAAGCCACGCGATATAATATCTGGGCCAGCGACAATTACGCAACGCCCGCCCTCTAGGCAGATGCCCGCTACAACTACCATAAGCCCGTCCTGAGCCAAATGTTTGCGGTCGCGCAAAACGGCGCTACCAACATCGCCTACGCCCAAGCCGTCCACTAGCACCTGCCCCGATTGCACAGGTGTACCCATTGCGGCGGTGCTGTCTGTTAGCTCTAGCACATCGCCGTTGGTCATTACAAAAACGTCATCTTTGTTCATGCCAATAGAAACAGCTAGTTCTTTGTGTTGCTTTAGATGGCGGTATTCGCCGTGTATTGGCATTAAAAATTTCGGTTTTATTAGTGCGTGTAACAGTTTTATTTCTTCTTGTTTGGCGTGCCCCGAAACGTGCACGTCCATTAAACCCTCGTAAATAACGTCTGCGCCACGGCGCATAAGTTCGTTTATTACCCGAGATATTGTTTTTTCGTTGCCTGGTATCGGCGATGCACTTATTATAACTTTATCGCCAGGTTTTATTTCTATTTGCCGATGCTCGCTAGATGCCATGCGCGACAGTGCCGCCATTGGCTCGCCCTGGCTGCCCGTTGTTATAATAGCCAGTTCGGCATCGGTATAATTTCTAACTTCAGATGCCTCTATTATGATGTTATCTGGGATAACAAGATAACCCAGTTCGGTAGCGGTGGTTACGGCGTTTATCATACTTCTGCCTAAAATTAGCACTTTGCGGTCGTGCTTTACCGCTGAATTTATCACCTGTTGTATGCGGTGGATATTCGATGAAAATGTGGCAATCATTATTCGCTGGTTGGGCGATTGGTCAAAGATACTTTCAAATATAATGCCAACCGAGCGTTCCGACATTGTATAACCAGGCTGGTCAACATTGGTGCTTTCGCACATAAAAAGCAACACGCCCTCCATGCCAAGTTGCGCAAAGCGTTGCAGGTTGATAGACTCGCCGCTTATTGGCGTGTAGTCAACCTTAAAATCGCCTGAATGTATTACCATACCAACGGGTGTTTTTATTGCAACGGCGACCGAATCGGCTATACTGTGCGTTGTTTTTATTAGTTCTACTGTAAAGTTGTTGCCTAGCTTGAATTTATCGCTCGGTCCTTTGCAATGTGTTTCTGCTACGCCTAGCAGATTATGCTCCTTTAGCTTGTTATCCACCAAGCCCAGGGTTAATTTTGTGCCATAAATTGGAGCATTAAGTTCCCGTAAAAAGTACGGGATAGATCCTATATGGTCTTCGTGTCCGTGCGTTAAAATTATGCCTTTAACTTTTTGCCTATTCTTTTGCAGATATGAAAAATCGGGTATAACTAAATCTATACCTAGCATATCGTCTTGTGGAAACGCCACGCCACAATCTACAATTATAATATCGTTGGCGTATTCCAAAACTGTCATATTCTTTCCAATTTCATCTAAACCGCCAAGCGAAAAGACTTTTAGTTTACTTTTCTTTGTTGGCAAACTTGCAGCCTCCTTTTTTGTTGTTATTTTTTGGTGTGTTTGTTTTCGTTTTTTTCGTTCTTTTCGTTCTTTTCGTTCTTAGTCGTCATTTTATCCGTCTTCTTCTTCGTCATTTTCTCCGTCTTCTTCGTGGATATTTATGTCAAATTCTTTTAGTTCCTCGTCAAACAGCGTTAAAATAAAGTTAATATCGTCGTCGTCTGCGGTTACTTCTTGCAGGAAGATGTCGCTGTTGGTTGCGTTTTGTGCTAATCCTCTAAAGAAAGTTATTTCGGTTGCATCTAAATCTTCGGGGTCTTCGGTTTCTACTAGCATATAAACATCATCGTCAACCCGTTTTGAACTTAATATTGTGTAATCTATTTTTACTTCTTTTTCTGCTCCTTCCTGGTTGGACGTTATAATATGGAAAAACCCGTCTTCGTCTGGCTGCTGGGAAATATCGATTGAAGTAATCGAAGTAACTGAAGTAACTGAAGTAGCTGAAGTAGCATAAAAATCAGCATCAACATTCCTACTATTTAGTGTTTCTTTTGGTTTTGCCATGTTATACACCTCTTTCGGCTGTTTCGGCTGTTTCGGCTGTTTCGATTGTTTCGGCTGTTTTGATTATTTCGGCTGTTTCGGCTGTTTCGGCTGTTTCGATTGTTTCGGCTGTTTTTATTATTTCGGCTGTTTCGGCTGCTTCGATTGTTTCGGTTGCTACGATTGTTTCGGTTATTTCTTGTTTAGGTTCGGCGGGTTGGGCTAAATTTGGTGGGTTTGGTGTATTTTGCAAATAATCCAAGTAGCCCTGCAAGATAAAAACAGCAGCCATTTCGTCAATTTTTTCGGCATTATTTAGCGTGTGTTTTAGGGCTTCGGTGGATAAGCGTTCGTCCCACAATATTATAGGAACGGAAACAAAGCGTGCTGCTAGTTTTTCTTTGAACAGCAAAGTTTTAGCACAGCGTTCGCCCTCCGAGTTATCCATATTTTTGGGGTAGCCGATTATAATAGTGGCGGTTTGCGGGTTTTCGGGATATTCGGTATATTTAGAGATAATCTCGTTTAGCCGCCGAAAGCTGGCGCGCAGTGCGTTTTCGCGGGTGCGGCGTATTGTTTCTATGCCGAGTGCTATTTTGCTAGAGGGGTCGCTTACTGCCACGCCGATTGTTTTGCTACCGTAATCTAGCCCAAAAACCCTAGACATCTTCATTTAGGTAATACCATACAATTTCTTCTAGCAGTTCGTCCCGTTCTAGCGTGGTTATTAGGGTGCGAGCGCCTTTGTGGTTTGTGATGTAAGTTGGGTCGCCAGATATTATATAGCCTACTATTTGGTTTATGGGGTTATAGCCTTTTTCCTCTAGTGCGGTGTATACGCTTATTAAAATATCGTGCACTTTATTTTTGGAACCTCTGTCGGTGTGGCTGATTTTTTGTGTTTCTGATAATTTGCTCATGGTAAATTCCTCCATTACTCTGTTATATTACCCAGTAGCATATTATTGCTAAATTTTGTTGTTTTTACCAGTTTAATTTGGTTGTTTAGGTTTTCGGTGCTGGTGGCACGTACTGTTAAATATTGGCTAGTAAGTCCCTCCCAGATTTTGGCGGCTGGGTTAGTTTCAAATAAAACTGGCAATGTTTGCCCTATATATTTTGTGTAAAATTGTTCGGTTAGTTTGGCTGATGTTGCCCGCAATATTTTACTGCGATGTTCTTTTGTGCGGTTGGATATTTGGTTGGCAAAGGTTGCGGCTTTTGTGCCAATTTTCGGCGAATAAGCAAACACATGAACCCGAAAAAAGCCAATATTTTCAACAAACTGCACCGTATCGGCAAAATCTTCGTCCGTTTCGCCAGGAAAGCCAACGATAACATCGGTAGTAATAGCCGATTGCGGAAAATACCGCTGGATATTTGCGGCAATATGTGCAAATTGTTCGGTTGTGTAATGCCTGTTCATTTTTGCCAATATGCGGTTGCTACCACTTTGCAGCGATAAGTGGAAATGTTGGCATAATTTTGGCAGTTTGGCTAATTCTTGCAAAAAATCATCGGTTATGGTGGCGGGGTTCATGCTGCTTAGCCGCAAGCGTTCTAGCTGGGGTATATTGTGTATACAAGAAATTAGTTCCAGTAAAGTTTCGGTAGTATCCTTACCATACGCCGATATTTGCACGCCAGTTAGCACAATTTCTTTGTAGCCATTTTTGGTTAAGGTTTTCGCCTCTTTAAGGGCGGCTTTTATTGGGATACTTGTCGGTTTGCCGCGGGCGTACGGCACTATGCAGTATGTGCAATAGCTATCACAGCCATCTTGCACTTTAAGGTAGGCGCGCGTTCGATTGTTTTTTATTGAAGATTGTGGTGCGTTTAGTGGCTGCTGTGCGTGTTTGATAGTTTTGTTTTGGCGGTTGGGGGTTTCTTTGTTGGGTTTATCGGGTTCGTTTGGTTCGTTAGATTTATCGGGTTCGTTGGATTTATCGGCTTTATCGGGTTTTTTATTGGTTTTGTTATTGCTAATAAAATCGGTTACTATTTCGGCTACTTTGTGCTTGTCTTGTGTGCCGATTACTAGCGAAACGCCCGAAAGTTCGGCTAGTTGTTGCGGTTGCACTTGGGCATAACAGCCGTAAGCCACTATTACGGCATTTGGCGCTTTTTTGTATATTTTTCCTATTAGCTGGCGGCTTTTTTTGCTACCAATATTGGTAACGGTGCAGGTATTAACAATGTAAATATCGGCGGGTGGAAAATCGGCAAAATTTTGTATACAAAAGCCGAATTTTTCAAAGCTGGCTAATATTGTGCTTGTATCGTATTGGTTTACCTTGCAGCCTACCGTAACGGCTGCCACAGAATATTTTCTTTTTATTTTTGCTCTTGTTACTATTTTTGGTGCTATTTTTGTTGCTATTTTTGTGATATTCAAAACATAAGCTCCCTAATGTGTTCTTCAATTATTTCTGTATCAGTTGTTGCGTAATTGGCGGCGAAAATTTGCACGTTGCCAACGGTACAATTTACGGTTTGCAAAAATTTTTCGGTGTTTTCCTTATGCGAACTAAAACCCGAGCCAGAAACGCAAATCATATTAACGGTTTTGTTGGCAAGCGGGGCGTTGCGCAAAAAGTATTTAATGGGCGGGGCAGGTTTGCCGCCCCAAATAGGGCTACACAAGTAAACGTTATCGTCCGAAAAGCTATCGGCGGGCGGCATATTTAATATGGGAACTTCCGCATTTGTAACGGCTTTCCAAACGCCCTTGATAAAAAAAGTTTTGCCAGTAACGCCATCTAGCGCCGATTCTAGCTTATAGGTTTTGCGATCTAGTATTTTGGCTAAAATTTCGGCATATAGCTTGGATTTTTCCGTTGCAGAATAATAAAAAATCATGTTTTTCACCCTTTCAACTTTATTTTAACACAATGCTTGTTAGAGTGCAACTAAAATTATTATCATGCAATTATGCACTATAGCGATATTTTAGCACATCTATTGTTTTGCTAAGATTTCCCACAAATTGGTAGCCTTTTGTGTTGTACACTGTATCGTCTTGCAAGCCGACTGTTTCTAATATTTCGTCGTTGGTTTCCCGTTTTATGTTGCGGCTTAAATAAAAATTTTGCACCCGCCGCACTTCGTCGTCTCGTTCAAATTTTGTTAGCAACAATTTTATTGTGCTTGCAACTTTCGGCTGTGCGACCAAATTATTTATATAAATAGAATTTTTATCTTGACCAACATTATAAAACAAAAAGCCGTGTACTACTTTTACGCCCTCCAGGGCAAATATCCACTTATAATCAATATTTGTTATCTCTGCGCCAATTTCCCGTTTCCAAAAAACGTGATTGGGCAAATTCTGCCCGTCTTTCAGCAACATTGTATGTACCTGCTGTAACAGCGGCAAAATAGCACCGCGCCTATGCGATAAATTTACTATATTCAATTTTGTCAACCCTTTCTTTGGATTTTTTATGCTCCAACAATTTCAAAACCGTGGGGCGGTAGGCAGGGACGGGCGACCGAGGACGGTCGCCCCTACGG
>WRKK01000209.1 GCA_009782245.1 Defluviitaleaceae bacterium
TACCCTCTTGCAAATCGTGTAGATCTGTTATTGGAATAATATCGTATTGCAAGGCAAGTATGTTTTTTATTTCCTCGATTGTCGTAGCTATTATATAGGGATTTCTTATTTCTATATCGTCAACATCGTCAGCAAAATTTTCTTCAAAAATTTCGCTTGGTTCTTCTACATCGTGTGTAATTTCGGTATCGTTGAGCAAAGTTGCCGACGTGGGCGGGGCAACATCATTTTGCTGTTCTATTTCGGCGGTTTGTTCTTCCGCTGCTTGCGTGTTATAATCCAAAGGTGCGGTTTCTGTTGCACTAGTATTAGCACACGCAGACAGCACAAAAACAGCCATTATAGAAATGCTTACTAGCAAGACTGCTTTATTTTGTTTCGCAAATTTGTCAAAAAATTTCATAAGATTAAACATCCTCTCTTGTTGTGCTTGCCCTTTCGGCAAGCAATCATGTCGTTCGATTTAGTGATACTAAATTTAGGGGTTTATGTTGCTGCTTATGTTGTGCGTTGTTGCTACGTATGAACGTTAAGTTGCTTTTTCGTTGGCTATGTTGTTGCTCGATTCAAGTGTTGCGTTTCTTTTTATTTGGTATGTAGGTGCTACATTTAAGCATATTGTTACTTTTAGTTACTGCTTTATTTCCAGACATCACCTCTCAAATGTTTCGCTTTATTTGTTAGCTAACAACTTGATTATACACTTTCCTTAAACGCCTGTCAAATTTTTTTGTGAAAATTTTTTTGATTAGGAAAACCCCATAAACGGATTTTTTTCAAATGCGGAAAACGCTTATTCGGCACAACCTAAATATTGTTTTACATTCGGAACAAATTGATTTCCACAGCGACTAAGTTCTCCAAACACACGGTCAATGCCGTATGCCTGTTTGTGCCAGTTATTTGAACTAATTCCATAAACATCTACAGGCACAACCAATAATTCTGTTTCTGGAAAAGCACATTGATATAGCATTAAGCAGCGTCTTGCATGAAACGATTTGCAGCAAATTATCGCTTTTTTGATGGTCAAATTATGTTTGTCGGCAACCTCGCGCGACATAAAAGCGTTTTGCAAAGTGTAGCCAGCTGCAGATTCCTTTATTATCGCAGATTTTGGAACTCCATTTTTTATAAGTACATCTTCGTAAAAGTCAGATTCAAATTGATAATCCCCGTTGTAGATTTCGGCTTTCACTTTTACACCGCTAAATTTGCCCGTTTTTACGCTTGTTCCGCCTGATGGCAGTAGCAATGGCGAATATCCCTCGTTATATAGTATAGCTGCTTTTTCAGGTGCGTTAGGATTAGAATCGCCAGGCATGAAAATAATGTCCACTTTTTGTGGTGCATCTTCCACGAATATGAATTTAGTAATATCGTCAACCATTTTTGACTTCATAATTTCCACTGGATTGTCAACTACAAATTCTGTTTGCATAGTAGTACCCCCTTATGTAGTGGTAGAATGGGCATTTGCCCTGTTTGTTTATTATACAATGGGAGCTGTGGGCTTGTCAAGGGGTTGGGGAAAATTTTGTTTGGTAATTGTGAAATTTATGGTATAATAAATTCACAGCAAAGTTAAAGGAGTGCAAACATTGAATGGCGAATACAGCACAAAAGTAATAAAATCCCTGCAACACGGACACAAAAAGGACACAAAATTATTCAACAAAAAAGTGCAATTATACCAAAAAAACCCCGAAAAATACACAATGCCGTCAATCTTAAACGACAACGAAAACGCACAAGAATTAGTCGACCTTTACGGCGAAACGGCGGAAAACTATATGCACAAAGGCTCTAAAGTGTTCCCACGGAAAGATGTAAAAATGGACAGAATAATTGGGCAATATTGGAATGACGATATGCAAAAATACGTTGACACCGACACTTTCACAATAATATACTCAAAAAAAGGTGTGCACATTTATCCAAAAAAGCCAAAACAGGAGGAATAATTATGATTAAAGACTTGCGGCGTTTCTTAAACAGGCTAAACAACGAGCGAGTAGAAATTCAAACTACAGACGGCGAAACTTTCACGGGAATTTCCCATGGCTACGATGAAGCAGTAGAAGAGCCGTCATGGTGGTTTATCCACGTACGCAGCGAACAATACAACATAACCACAGACGGCTATTTTGAAACTTTGCCATTCGACAAATTCGCCAGAATCCGCATAGAGGGCGAAACCGCTTGGGCTTGGGATATTGCCAATTACAAGCAGGATTATACTTTGCTTGGCTTGCCAGCCGTTTGACAAAAATTTAATCCCGTTGGAAAATTTTTACACCTATTGATATTTTCAAAATAAGCCGATATAATATTTGAGCAACAAAACCAAAAAAATTACAACTCATGGAGGAATTATTATGCAAATATCAGCAAACACAGCAAGCACAATAACTACAGCAACCGCCAACAACGGTCTATCCGAGGAGCAACTTATGCTTAGAGCGTTACGCCGCAAATTTACAAACCGAGATGTCGCTCCACTAACGCCAGGAATGTTGCAAAATATGCAAAACACTAACGCCTTAGCAAACCGCAGAGCAAACGCCGACGGCAACCTTTTAGAAATTCGGCAAAATCCGTTCGGCAGAAGATTAACCGAAGACGGACGTTGGCAAGCCTTTTCCAGCCACCAAGAGCGCCAAGAATGGCTGGCTGCAAGCGAACGCCAAGAACTGGAAACTTTGTTGCAACTAGCCACTAGCACAGGCTTAAATTTGAACACTTTGGTTTAATCTTATAAAAACCGTATAAAAACCGAATAAACACGCAAAAAAGGCGAGAGATTTTGTCGCCTTTTATTTTTTGCTTTTTGTTTTTGCTTATCTCCCCACAAGCACAGGATTATCCCACGGCACAAAATTTGAGAAATCTTCTCCAAGTTGCCCAAGTTGCCCAAATTGATTATTGCCAAAACCCCAAATTTCGCCGTTTTCCAGCCTAAAAATTATAAACCCACCGCCAACCGCAATTTCTGCCACATTTTCCATTAGCAAAATAGGATTGTCAACCGTTGGGCTTGGCGAAATATCCCAGTTCCAGCCCCAACTAATTAGGCGGCGATTATCCGTTATTGTCAACCCAAAATTGTTGGCGGACGATACCACCAAAATATCCGCCAACAGAAAAACAGGCTCGCCGCTGTGCATTCTCGTGCCAGTAACGAGGTAATCTATTCCCCAAGCCCAAAGTTCGCCGTCCAGCGTTATTGCAGAAGTCCCCTCTAGCTCCGCCAAAACGTACGCCACGTTGTCCATTATAAAAGTCGGCTGAAAAACTGGCTCGTACATATAGCTATCTTCTCCAACAGGAGTAATGCCAACACCAACATAGCCGTCAGTATTGAGCCCCCAGCCCCACAGCGAGTTGTCCGTTTTTACCACCATAAAATGGGAATACGAAACCGAAACATACCGAACGCCCTCTGCAATAAGCAAAGTTGGGGCGTTTTCGTCTGCGTTTACAGAAATATCCTGCAAAAAGAACGGCGGATAAAACCCCGATTCTACAAATCCCGTGAAATTGGAATCAGCCCAGCCCCACAAACTGCCGTCATTTTGCACAAACACGATAAAATATTCCGATATTGCAACGTGAACGGCGTTTTCGGCAATTTTTGTGAGATTTTCGCCGTCTATTGTGCCGAAAAACCGCTGAAGTGTATCAGAATCGCCCCAAATGTACAAAGTGCCGTCTTGCTGTATTGCGGCGGAAATATCCGCAAATGCCGCCACCATTGCCACATTTTCAAGCAAGCCAAGTTGCCCCTGCGAATTACCGCCCCAACTTTGCAGTTCGCCCGTTTCGGTTATTGCCAAAACGTGATTCCAGCCAGCAGAGATTGTGTTTGTGAAAGGTTGCAAAATGGCTGTTGTTGCGTTGTTATTTTGAAATATTGGCGAATCTTCGGGCGGCTCTTCCTGCAAAATTTGCGGAATGTCGGCGGTCGGGCGGTTTTGCGGCGGCTCTTCCTGCGAATATGCACAGGAAACAAAAATAACGGCACAAATTATTGGCAAATATTTTGTTAAATTTGCAATTTTTCTTATTTTTGACATTTTTTCTCCTTTTTGGGATTTTTGGGATTTTTGAAATTTTTCCGACTTTTTAGAAAATTTCAATTTACGATATTATACATTAAAATTGTCGGCTTGTCAACAAAAATTTTATCGGATAATTTGATAATTTGAGAAATTTGTGATACAATAAATTTGCAACACAGTCCAAACAACAAAATAGGAGATAGGATAGGAGGAAAATTATGCAAAAAATAACCAACAAATTAAAGCACCACTACAACCGAATTTTCCGCCATTACGTTGGCAAAAAAATAAGAAACCGCTACGATAGGTTCAACGCACACTTTTCCACAATCGCAATACACGGCTACATAATTTGGGCAATCGCCAGAACTATCGTATTTTTTGCAGGGCAACAATGGGATTATCCCAACGGCGGCGGAGAATGGGCAGCGTTGCTCTTTATTTGGCTTGTCGGGATTCCGTTTTTTGTGTTTGTGCCAAAATTTCTTATTAAAATTGACCCGCTTTCCTCGGTTTTGGACGCAGTTTTTGGGTATAAAGAAGATGTATAACGATAAAACAAGCAAAACCGCCCTCGATTTTGAGGGCGGTCGCTCGAATATCAAATTTTATTCCAACTTATTTTTATCTACATTTTAATTGTGAACCGTCGCACAAACATCAACGGTTACGGTTCTAATCACACTATTATCCACAATACGCGGCTGGGTGCAAACTGCACAATAATCCATAAAATCTATTTCAACAAACAAACATTCGCCCGTTGTGCGGTCAATCGTGTGCAATTCTCGTATAACTCTGGTGGAAAGTATTGGGGCAAAGCAACAATTCAAACTTGCTTGAATTTGGGCGGTTTCTTCGGCGGTTAGCCCGTTGTAAGCCGTTGGCGGGATTGCCCAAAAGTCATTAACATCAGTCCAATCAGGAAAAACGGATAAAACTGCGGTATCATCGTCTACATAAAACGAGTGGATACGGTAAACCAAGCCAGCCGCTAAATTTAAGCCGTGGTCATGGTCGCAATTCTCATCGTGCAAGTGTCTCGACATCTCCGTGGCACTTCGTATCATTTCTTGCGATACGGTGTTTGCCGCTATTAAGCCAGTATTGTTTGATAGTACCAAAACCACAGCGGCAAATAGGGCAATAATAATCTTCTGTTTTTTCATAATTTCGTAAACCTCCAGTTTAGTATAATGCAACCTCCGTGTGGCACAGTACAAATCTTTTTTCCACAATATCAGTATATCACGGGGTTTTGGATTTGTCAATACCTTTCAAAAAATTTTTTTCGGCAAATTCCGCTAAAATTTAATGTTGTAATCTTCACATTTTTGTGGTACTATTTATTTAGGTAGTTTTATATTATTTTAGTGCTGTTTGCTACTACACAGCTATACTGGAGCGTGATTATATGAATGAAGTTTTATATGCTTTTTTGCTAACACTCATCGCAGGGCTTTTTACCGCTATTGGCGGCTTGATTACATTGTTCCAAAAAAAAGACAACGCAAACTTTTTAGCATTAGCACTTAGTTTTTCGGCGGGTGTTATGGTTTATGTTTCGTTTGTTGAGATATTTACAAAAGCACTATACGATTTAGAAGAGCTGTACGGCCCAGAAACGGGCTTAGCTGTAACTACAATCGCCTTTTTCGGCGGCATTCTCTTTATTGCAATCATTATGAAACTAGTGCCAGAGGGCGAAGACAATATTGCCGAGTTCAAAGACCCAGAGGCACGCAAAAATTTAACCGAAAAAGAACGCAAATCGCTACGCCGCATGGGCATAATGACGGCACTAGCAATAGCAATCCACAACTTTCCAGAGGGCTTAGTTACATTTGTGGGTGCGTTACAAGATCCCGCGCTAGGCGCTACAATAGCGGCGGCAATAGCAATCCACAATATCCCCGAGGGAATTGCGGTAGCCGTGCCAATAAAATATGCAACAGGCAGTAAAGTAAAAGCGTTTTGGGCGGCGGCACTTTCTGGGCTTACCGAGCCGCTGGGTGCACTTGTTGGCTATTTTCTGATACTGCAATGGCTTGGCGATAATATGCTGGGCATCGTTTTTGCATCTGTTGGCGGCATAATGGTATACATTTCCATAGCGGAGCTACTGCCAACCGCCCACAAATACGGCGATAATTTCAAAGTAACCGTTGGGTTTTTTGCGGGTATGTTTATAATGGCTGTTAGCTTGATTTTGCTTAATTTTTAGTGTGTATCGTCTGCTTGACGGCAGTTAGGGAATGGGAAAACGGGCGACCGAGGACGGTCGCCCCTACAAAAACGCTACCCGTAGGGGCGACCGTCCTC
>WRKK01000210.1 GCA_009782245.1 Defluviitaleaceae bacterium
AACGAAAAACTTTTGTTTCGTTCGGCAACCTTGCTGTCGCCAGCGAAGGATTTTAATACCTGTGTATTTTACACTGGGTAGGATTTTACCCACAACGGCATATACTCTACTATTTAGTAATGGCATAAGTCGAGGTCTTTTCCTGTAAGTAGCATTTTGCTAAACGGCAGTTCCTCGTAACCATTTCTTAATAATATTTATTATAATTAGTTTTGGTTATCTTGTCAAGGGCTTGCCTAAAAAAGTTTCCGCCTTGACCCACAAGACACAAGCTTGTGGGATTGCGACTAGTATTCTGTCAAAAAGATGTCATTGACGTGTCAATGCGGATGTTTTATAATGTAAAATGTGATAATTGGATAAAATACGAGGAACGCCAAAATGACCTACCAAAAAGTCTTCCAATTGGAAGTTTTATACTATGCAAAATCCGTTGTTGACCCTAGATACAAAGTTTTCCATGAGGCTTGCAAATGTTTACGCCAACATAAAGAAAAAACCGACCCGTCTGCCGACCCGCCTGCCGGATGGGCAGGGCGGACAGGAAAGACGACATTAAAACCAATTATAAAAGTTTTGCACTACTTGCTAATAGGCAAAAAACGTGATAAAATAAAACAAGACGGCGAAATGGTTAATGAACCTGGTTTAGGACGTGGCGAATGGATTACCATAAGCGGTGCAAGAATCTTTGTCGGCGAAGATAAGGAAATCAAGGCAGGTGCAGAGGGCAAATTTAATGGGCAAAACATCAAAGATTATAAAGAACAAGAAAACGCCCAAGACCGCATAAAAGATGGCACGTATCCGTCAAGAGTTATGGCGGGTGCTCAACGCAAGCACGTGCCAGGCACAGCCGAATTTCAACAAAAACGCCAACAAGCGAAAAAAGATAACCCAAGCAACGAACCTGCAAAATTAAACACTACGGCGGCTAATTACTACAAGTTTTCGCAAGCTTTGGTAAATGAGTATAAAGGTACTGGGAAAATTAAAGTTTTGACCAATGGTGTTATTAGAGAAACCATAAAAGCCGACCGAGTAATTGGAAAAACGTGGCTTAACAAAACTCAACAATATATGAATACCAATACTTTTGATATACATTACTCTAACAAAGGCACTCATATACACCCACGCTACCCAACATAAAGGAGTTGTGATTATGACTAAATATCCAATGCAAGACCTGCATCTTTTTTTGGAAGATGCAATGATTAACAAAAAACGTGTGGAAGTCTTTGATACTCACAGTAATACTTATAGTGGCATACCTGGCATAGGCGACAGCGATATATACGCCACTTGTGATTTTGACGAAATAGAAAATTATCCAGGATATAACGCTATAGATTTTAGCGAAATACTCCGTGTCCGCCTAGAGGGCAATAAAACATGGGCGTGGGATATAGCCAACTACAACTAGCAAAAAACACGTATAATAACCGCAAAAAGCCTTTTCTCAACAAAGGGCTTTTTTGTGTACCCACAAAGGAGTTGAACCGAGGTGTAAAAAATGCCAACCAAAAAAACAGGACAAAATTCCAAAAATTCCAAGGCAAAACCGCCAACCACCAAAAAATCCCGTGATACCGTGCAAAAGTGGCAGGAAAATAACGAATTAGAAGACAAAATTGCAATAATTCAATCGCTTTCAATGCAAGGGTTATCAATCGTAGAAATAGCTAAAACACTAGGAATTAGCGAGAAAACGCTCCGAACTATGCGCGACAAACATCTTTCCATTTTTACCGCCTTAAAAAAAGGACGTGAAACCGTTGTGGCAACGCTCCAAAATGCCTTACTAAACCGTGTTAAAGAGGGCGATACAACCGCAATAATTTACGGCTTAAAAGTTTACGGCGGAGATTTCTTCAACGACAAAATCCGCCAAAAAACCGAACTTACAGGCAAAGACGGCGGCGCAATCGAAATAAGACACACCGCACCAACAATCTATCTGCCGCAAAAAGAGGACTAGCCATGACGAGCGAAATCAACCATCTTCGCCCCCAACCTGGACCACAGCAAAAATTCCTGAAAAGCAAGGCAAACATTGCAATCTACGGCGGAGCGGCTGGCGGCGGCAAAAGTTTTGCATTGCTATTGGAAGCACTGTATCACGTAACAAATCCGCATTTTGAAGCGGTAATTTTTCGGCAATTATCAACGCACATAACAAACGCTGGCGGCTTATGGGACACTAGTTTTGAAATTTATCCGCAACTGAACGCCGAGCCACGTATAACACCGTCTCGACAATGGCGGTTCGCAAGCGGTGCAAAAGTTACCTTCGCATATATGCAACACGAAAAGGATAAGCTGAATTTTCAAGGAAGTCAGATACCTTTGTTGATGTTTGACGAGTTGACACATTTCACAGAAAGCCAATTTTTTTATATGATGTCAAGAAACCGCTCCACGTGCGGGGTACAACCATATATTCGGGCATCGTGCAATCCCGACCCCGATAGCTGGGTAAAAAACTTGATTTCATGGTGGATAAATCCCGAAACAGGCTATCCAATAGCCGAACGGAGCGGCGTAATTCGCTGGTTTATCCGAGATGGCCTGTCCGCCGGGGCGGGCGATAATTTAATTTGGGCGGATTCATACGAAGAAATTTGCGAGCAACAAAATCTAACAACTCCAGCCCAGCTGATGTTGCCGAAAAGTTTCACGTTCGTCGCAAGCAAGCTAGAAGACAACCAAATTTTAATGCAAACCGATCCAGGATATTACGCAAACCTTATGAATTTGCCAACCGTTGAACGTGAGCAACTTCTGCACGGCAACTGGAACATCAGAGCCGCCGCAGGACTGTATTTCAAGCGTTCGCAAGTGGGAAACATTTTGCAAGTTATTCCAAGCGATGTAGTAGAATGGGTGCGTGGCTGGGATTTAGCCGCTTCGACAGGTGAGGAATCCGCCAGCACAGCTAGTGTGCTAATCGGCAAACGCAAAAATGGCGGATATGTTGTCGCCGATGTGATAAACGTCCGCAAGCAAGCGAGCGAGGTACGGCAGTTGGTAAAACACACGGCACAAGCTGATTTGGCTAAGTACAAACGTGCGCGGGTTAAGATTTGTCTACCGCAAGACCCAGGGCAAGCGGGCAAAGAGCAAGCCCAAAGTTATCGCAAATTCTTGGCAGGGTTCAACATAAAAATAACCCCTGAATTAGGGTCAAAGGAAAGCCGAGCCGAGCCAATGGCGGCACAATGGCAAGCTGGCAACATTGACGTTTTGGCGGCAGATTGGAATGATATGTATTTTTCGCAACTTGAAAGTTTCCCAGAGAGCAAATTCAAAGATATGGTAGATGCCAGTAGCACAGCCTTTATGCAACTAGAACTTGGCAATTTGCGCACCCGTCCTATTCGACGTTAAATAGCTAGGATTTGTTTTGAGCCTTTATTCCAGCAACGGTAAAGCTGATTATAACGCCAGCACTGCCCACGCCAATAACGCCAGCCGCAAGTTCAAAGCCGCTAAACGCTAAAATAACGCTTGCAACGATTGGTGCAAGGCTGATTATGGTACGTGAAATTATGCCCCATTTGTTTAGGGTTAAATTTGTTGCATTTATCGTTTTATTTAGTTCGATGTTTGCGTTAAGTTCCGTTACTTCTAAAGTTTGCCGAGTCTTGGAGTGTTCTTCCGCCATTGTTAAAATTCTATCTGCCGCACCTGGGAACGATTTTTCGTATATTGAAAATTGGTTAGCCTCGGGCAGTGGTCCGAAAGTCGAAATGCCCCTAATTTCAACGCCTGTCAAGTCATTTTGTGCGGTACGGTTTTGTATCGTTGGCACTTCCGCCCTGGCGGACAGGTGGCTATCGACGGACACCTGCCCGTCTGGCAAGCGGGTCTGACTTTCGGATTTCGGTGGATTTTCTAATTCTTTAGCTTGTTTTTTTGCCATTTGCTAACTCCTTTTCAAATTCTCCCATAGCAAAACGCAAGCAATCGCCGACATCTTGCCACACGGCACGTATTGCCTCGCCATCATCGGAAAAATCGCCGTATTTAGGGGTTTTCAATTCCGTTTCAAATTCAAACTCAAACGGAGCATTGTAAAAAAAACCATCCCAAAAGGCTTGCTTGGGTGTGCGATTGGGTGCAAAAATACTGGTGTTGATTTTCGTCATTGTAATTCTCCTAGCCTGCCTGTCTGCTGACAGGCAAAATTGTGATAAAAATATTATACCACACTTCCATAGAAAGGACAAAAATTTTATGCACAGACGAACAGACGGCTACGTAAATATGCTAAACAAATACGGCACAGTCCGAGACAGCTCGACAGCCTACCAACCAATCGCCGAGCCAACCGTCCCAGACATGACACTAACTAGCCATTACGAATCGGATGGGCTTTTCGCCAAAATAATCGATTCCCCAGCGGAAGAAGCAAACAAACACGGTTTCGACCTCTCGTTTGAAGACCGCCACGCAAAAACGCTAATTTTGGACACTTTAGAAAATCTCGACTGGGAGCAAAAAGCCGTGCAAGCCGTAAAGTGGGCAAGGCTCTTCGGCGGAGCATTGGGCGTTATGTTAATTGATGACGGCGGCGAACTGGACGAACCGCTGAATTACAGGCAAATTCAAGGCATCGAAGATTTGCTAATTTTCGAGAGGGCAATAGTTCAACCAGATTACACAAACCTACACGAGGGAAAACCGCAATATTACGAGGTTTTCGGCAACTTTATAAACAACTTCAAAGTTCACGCCAGCCGTTGCTTGGTTTTCAAAAATGGGATTGTACCGAACATGACAGCAAATCCGCTGTACCAATTTTGGGGGATTCCCGAATATATCCGCATCCACCGCCAGTTGCGAGAAACGACAACAACCCACGCAAACGTGGTAAAGTTGCTAGAACGCAGCGTACAGCCGATTTATAGCATGAACGGCTTGGAAAATATATTGGCGACCGAGGGCGGCGAGTTCGAGGTGCTTAAACGTCTGCAATCGATCGATATGGCACGTAGCTTTGATAGTACGATAGTCGTTGACAGCATGGACGAGAGTTATGAGTTTAAGACAACGGCACTTGCGGGACTTAAAGAGGCGACTGAGGCTACTTGCAATATGCTTTCGGCGGTAACGAATATTCCGCAAACGGTGCTGTTTGGACGGTCGCCAGCAGGAATGTCGGCAACAGGCGATTCCGATTTGGAAAACTGGTATAATTACGTGGAACGCATTCAAAATTTACAGCTGAAGAAAAATTTGGATACGCTTGTAGATGTGATTATTACAGGTTTTTTGCACAATGGGAAAATCGAAAAAGAGCCATTTTGGCGGATAAAGTTTAATCCGCTGTGGAGCATTACCGACAAAGAGCAAGCTGAAATTGACGGTAGATTGGCACAAAATGAGCTGTTAAAGATACAAGCCGCACAAACTATGCTTGAAATGGGAATTCTCACGGCGGATGAAGTTAGGGCGGCTTTCTTCGGCGAAAAAGATAAAAATAAATTGACAAATCAGCCAAATAATGATATAATGAAATTAGATTCAAATGAACAAGAATGGATAACGGTAAACGGTGCGGCTGTTCCGATTAACGAAAATGGCGAACTGCAAGGCGAAGTTGGCGAGAAGATTGAGGAAACTAGTGACCCGCCTGCCGGACGGGCAGGACAGGCTGAGGAAAAAGAACAAAAAGAAAGCGAAAAGCCCCAAAAACTTACTTTGCAGGATTTAGCAGAAATGTTTGGTACTGGCAAAGCTAAAGAAAAGCCGAAAGGAACGAGCAAGATGGACTACAATCAGCTGATTGGTACTACATTTCAAGACGAAAGCGGCAACAAGATTGAAATAAAATCGGTTTCCGACCATGCCAAAGACCGTATGCAGGAACGTAATTACACGCCAGAACAGGTAAACGATGCCTTGCAGAACGCACAGGCTACTTATCCTGGCAATCGTCCTAATAGAGTATGCCGACAAAAAGACAACATAAGAATAGTGGTAGAAAAACAATTAGGCGAAATTATAACAGTTGTAAAACTATAGCGATTAAAAAGGAGAACAAAATGGAACTTAGACAAGCTACAAAAGAATTTTTGAAATCTGAATTTGACTTAACTTCTGAAAATATTTATGTTATGTCGAAAGAGGAAATAGAAGACTTGAGAGAAAAATGTATTGACCTTGAAGTTGATGCAGTTTGCGATGCTCAAGGTAAAGTAACCGAGCGTGGCACAGTTGCCGCCCATACTGTTGACGATTTATTAGAAATTTTAGTGGCAAAACGAACCAAATCCGACCCGCATGCTGGACGGATAGACAGCACACCAATCCAACCATTGCCGCAGCCTCAACCAAGGCAAGAACTCCAACCAGCCTAACACAAACTAACTAAATAAACGCACACCCGCCTGTCGGGCGGGCAGGAAAAGCCTTTTTGCCACACCAAAGGGCTTTTTTGCCTACCCGCCCGACAGGCGGGCG
>WRKK01000211.1 GCA_009782245.1 Defluviitaleaceae bacterium
ATTCTGCCGCTTTTTCGGGATCTTCAAATAACATTTTGAATACGCCGTCCTTTATTTCACGGTTGGAGACGTTTTTATCGGTGGTGCTTTCTTCAGGGTTCATTTTTTGTCCTTTTATCCTTTCTTGATTGGTAATGCTTACATTATAGCATAATTTAGTGGTTTTGTAAAATTTTAGGTGCTTTTTTCAACAAAAAATTTTCACTAAAAAAAGATTGCTTTTTTCCAACATTCGTGTTATAATATTACTTACTACAAATGTAGAATAACTTTCGGAGGGAAAGTATGAGTATCCTAAAATTAACAAAAATCCTGGCACTAGCCATCGCTGTGTTGGCGGCTGTGAACATCGTTTCTATCGTCATTAGTACGCAGGTGGACGACATTCTCAAAAGCAACATGACCACACACATTGACGCATTGCGTGCGTCCGCACAAATCCGCACCGCATCTGACCGCTTGGAGGACACAGCACAATATTTCGTCCTTAGCGGAAACGTGGAGCATTACAACGCTTATCGGCATGAAATGGACGTTGTGCGGACGAAAGAAACGGCGTTTGCCGCCTTGCAAGCCCTGTCGTTGCCCGCTGGGTTGCTAACGCCCATAAACACGGCAATGCAGATTGCCGCCGAACTAGCGGCTGTGGAGCAAACAGCATTTGACGAGTTTGCGGCTGGCAACACCGAGCAAGCCGTCTATTTGCTGACCAACCCCGCCTACGAAAACGCCCGAGACTCCATAGATGCCGCCTTGGACGAGTTTTTGGCGAACTTGGACAACCACATGAACACCGTCATAGATGCCGATTACCAAACGGTGCTTATATTCGAGACAATCTCTATAGCCGTGGCGGTGCTGTTGGCGGCGGTTGGCGTTGTTGGACTGCTTGTCATTGGGCGGAAAGTTCAGCCGCTGGTGGGCTTGGTGCGGCTGTTGGACGAGGTGTCCAACGGCAGAATTAACGTGAACTTGCCGCCAGCCGCCGCCACAGACGAGGTCGGCAAACTGACGGCGAGCGTACATACCTTAATCGGCGTAATCCGCAATATTTTGCGAGATTTGGCGGATTTGCACCAAAATTTCGCCGTGCAGGGCGACATAGATTATCGCATAAAAACGCATAATTATGCAAACTCGTTCAGGGACGTAACCGAGGGCGTGAACGAGATTGTCAACTCTAACGTTGCCGCTATTTTGCGGACGGTGGACGTTTTGGAGAAAATCCGAGTGGGCGAATTTGAAACTAAAATAGACGATATGCCTGGCAAATTGGCGATTTTGCCCACAACCATGCGGAATATCACAACGGCATTAAAGGAAATTCACGGCACGATTGAGCAGTTGGCGGAAAACGCCACAAACGGCAGATTTGACATCACGGCGGACACGGCAAAATTTGAGGGTAGCTGGGCGACCCTTGTCGGCGACCTGAACAAGCTGATTTTCGCCGTGGCGCAACCGCTGGACGCAATAGAAAAATCTCTTATAAAAATGCAGCAGGGCGATTTCGCAACCGCCACCATTTCCGAAGAATACAACGGCTCGTTTGACAATTTGCGAAAATCTCTGAACGCAACGGTTGACATAACCTTGCAGTACGTTGACGAGATTAGCCGCCTTGTTTCGGGAATGTCCAAGGGCGATTTAACGCTAAAAATCAACAAAAATTTCGTTGGTGCGTACTTGCCCATAAAAGATTCCTTGGAATTGATTTTGGATTCTTTGAACAGGATAATGGCGGATATTCAGCGTTCGGCGGCATTGGTGCTGGACGGCGCAGCACAAGTGGCAAACACAGCGGAGACTTTGGCGGACGGCTCGGAGCGGCAGTCTTACGCCGTTGAGGAGTTAAACGCCGCCTTGGATTCCGTCAATTCTCAGGCGACAACAGCCACGGAAAACGCCGCCAGTGCCAACGAACAAGCCGCACGTTCGCAGGAAAATATCCGAGAAAGCAACACGGCAGTTGACAGCATGACCGAGGCAATGGCACAAATCCGCCTTGCAGGAGACGGCATAACGGGCATAATGAACACAATCGGCACAATCGCATTCCAGACGAATTTGCTCGCCCTAAATGCGGCGGTGGAATCCGCGCGGGCGGGCGAACATGGCAAAGGTTTCGGCGTGGTGGCCGAAGAAGTCCGCAATTTAGCCACTCGCAGCCAAGATTCCGTCAAGGAGACAGGCGAGATAATCAACCGCAACACAACAAACGTGGAGCATGGGCTTTCCGCCACGGAGCAAGTTGCCGAGTATTTCACGACAATAATGCAGGATATGCAGAAAATATCGGATTTTATTTCGCAGATAACGGAGATTTCCAAGGAGCAATCGGAGTCTATAGCCACGGTAAATGTGAATGTGGGGGAAATATCGCAGGTTGTGGCGGAAAATTCTACTGTGGCGAACCAAGCGGCGGAGGTTTCACGAGAATTGAACGCACAGGCGGAGAAGTTAGGGGAGTTGGTTGGGTTTTTTGCGGTGCGGTAGAGATTAAAATCTTAACACCGTGGGACTTTGCACTCCGCAACCTTTCCAAAAACCCAACAAAACGCCCCAATAAAAATATCGGGGCGTTTTGTTGGGTTCTAAAATTTATCCAGTTCAAAATGGATTATCGCAAACATCTGCGGCTAAAATTTCCAAAATCCTAAAACCTTTCGTGAAATCCTTAAAATAAATCAAAAATTTCCTGCCAGTTGCTCTTTGATTGCATATTGGATTACTTCCGACGGCGATAATGACATGGCTTTAGCTTTCATGTTGACAATACGGGCATAGTCGGGTGAGAGTAACTCCGCTACAAGTGTTTTTTCGCGTATAGCAGTAAGAAAGCCTGGTTTGCCAGATAGTTTTGGTGGGTTTTGTTCGTACGCAAGGCTTAATTTTTCATATGTTTCATTTGATAATCTACTGTTTGCGTTCATTTAACGCATCATCCTTTCAACTTTTGCGGCTAAAATCCCCACAACCCCCAACTAAAGCGTAACCCCGTCCTTAAATATAGCAATCTCCCTATAGTCATTTATTTCGTTGTTAGTTTTTTCGCCGTTTGCAACCTTTATCAGGTACGCAAAAAAATCTTCGGCTACTTGCTCGGTTTCGGCGTTGTCGGTTTTGGCGAGTTTGTCAAGTTTATCCAGTTTGTTGGTTTTATTGATTTTGTCAATGTTGTCAACTAAAACGCCAGCGTTAAAGTCAATCCAGGTTGGCTTGTTTTTGGCGAGGTTGGTGTTGCTGGATATTTTTATGGTTGGCACAGGGCCGCCCAGCGGAGTGCCGCGACCTGTCGTAAATAGCACAATATGTGCACCCGCCGCCGCCAAATTAGTAACCGCTACTATATCGTTGCCTGGGCCTTGCAACAGCACCAAGCCTTTGTTTTTCACACGTTCGCCATAATCTAGCACGTCCGTTACGGTGCTTGTGCCGCCTTTTTGCGTGCAGCCCAACGATTTTTCTTCTAAAGTGGTAATGCCGCCGTCTTTGTTGCCTGGCGAGGGATTTTCGTATACAACTTGCCCGTGGCTGGTAAAATAATCTTTGAAATTGTTTATTAGGCTTACCGCTTTGTTGAACGTTGCCTCGTTTATGCACCTATCCATTAAAATCGTCTCCGCGCCGAACATTTCTGGCACTTCCGTTAGCAAGCAACTGCCGCCATTTTGGATAATTTTATCGGATATTTTGCCAACAAGCGGATTTGCGGTAATGCCCGAAAGTCCGTCGCTACCGCCGCATTTTAGCCCGATAATAAGTTCGTTAATCGGGATAGGTTCTCGGTTAAAAGTTGCGGCGTAATTTAGCAATTCTTTGACTAATTCCGTGCCTTTCGCAATGTCGTCCGATACATCTTGTGCGTTCAAAAATTTAACACGGCTGTCGCTCCAATCGCCCAAAACTTTTTTGAACTCGGCAATATTGTTGTTTTCGCAGCCAAGCCCTAAAACTAGCACTCCTGCGGCGTTTGGGTGGTTTACCAAATTTTTAAGCACAATTTGTGTGTGCGTGTGATCGCCGCCTAATTGCGAACAGCCGTACGGGTGCACAAAAGTAAACACGTTGTCAAAATTTTTTGCGATTTTTTCCGCAACTTTGTTCACACAGCCCACCGTGTTAATTATCCAAACTTCGTTGCGGATTCCAACCTGCCCGTCTGCTCGCCTATAGCCCATAAATGTCGCTTTTTTGTCGGTTTTATTGATTTTATCGTTTTCATCAGTTTCGGCGGATTTTGGCGGATTAACGGGATTGTATGTGTACTCTATTTTGTCGGCTAGGTTAGTTTTGGTGTTTTGCACGTGTACGTGATCGCCAGGATTTATCCTGTGTGTTGCTGTTCCTATGGGATAGCCGTATTTTATAACGTTTTCGCCGTTTTTCACGGTTTGCAGGGCAAATTTATGCCCCACACGAATAGGATTCATTATTTCTATGCCAAAAATTACCTCGCCCTCGGCAATATCCCGCAAGGCTACGGCAACATTATCGTTGGCGTTTATTTTAATTGCATCTGCCACAGTAAAACCTCCTTATTGTTGATTTTTAAGCGTTTCTTCGATAACTGCTTTCATGCCGCTAGTTTCAAACAGTTGTAGTAATGTTGTGATTTTTTCGGTAAAACTCGGCAATTTGTTAAGATCTTGCCCCCAATAATCGGCACGAGCACAAACAGCCGTTACTAGTGCGGAAATATCGCCCTTTGCCCATTGTTCCGCAAAAAAGCTGACAATTTCGGCATCATCGGGTACTTCGTGGTTTTCGCCTTTGTAAAACGCCAGCAACGCCGCAAAAGATGCGGTCAGCACAGGCGGCAAACTGCCTTTTCTTTTTTGATATTCCAGTATGGAGGGCAGCACGCGGGCTTTATATTTTGCGACCGAATTTAGTGCGATACTTGTAAGATAGTGCTTGATATAAGGGTTAGAAAAGCGGTCGGCAACCGATTTTGCAAACGATTTAAGTTCATTTTCGTCCATATCCAAAGATGGGATAATTTCGGTAAAAATGCCCGTTTCAAGATATTTTGCAAAAAGCGGATCGTCCATCATTTCTTTTACAGTTTTTTTTCCGCACAAAAACGCCGCCAAAACGGACATTGTGTGCGCACCGTTTAATATCCGCACTTTTCGCAGTTTGTAGGGCGTTACGTTTTCGGTAACTATTGCGTTTATGTTGGCTTTGGCAAAGGGTAAAATTTTATTGATTTCCGCCGCCGCCCAACCTTTCGCTTCGATTGCAAAAAAGTGGAATATTTCGGCGGTGGATAGCAAGTTGTCAGAATAGCCCAAATTTTGGCTTATTTCGGATATTTCGTCTTTTGGGTAGCCCGTAACTATTCTGTCAACCAAAGTATTGGCAAAATAACAGGCTTTTTCTAGCCAATCCAAAAAATCGGCGGAAAGTTGCCATTTTTTGGCGTACATTTGCACTATTTCCTTTAATTTATCGCCGCTGTTGTCGATTAGTTCGCAGGGGATAAATATAAAGCCCTTGCTGACATCGCCGCCAAAATGCGTGTAGCGTTCGTGTAACAATGCGGTTATTTTTGCGGGAAAACTGCTGGGCGGCGTATCGGTTATTTTGTCGGTTTCCACAAAAGTTATGCCCGCCTCGGTCGTGTTAGAGATAACGAACCGCAAATCGGGGTTTTGGGCTAGTTTTTTGTAGTTGACAAAATCGCTGTAAGGGTTTATGCCGCTTGTTATGCTGGTTATTAGCCGTTTTTGCACGGTTTTTGTTTGGTTTTCTAAGCCGCGCAATAGCACGGTGTAAAGCCCGTCTTGTTGGTTCAAAAGGTCGGTTAGCCCTTTATCTATCGGCTGTACGACTACTATATTTCCGTCAAACAAATTTTTTTCGTTTAAGATGTCAATAAAATAGTCAACAAACGAGCGTAAAAAATTACCCTCGCCAAACTGCAAAATTTTTTCCTTGCGATTTTGGCGGATTTGCTGGGATTGTTGAGGTTGTTCATTAAAATTGTGTAAACCGATTTCCAAATCTTGGGGAAACCCGCCTTTTTTAAGGGTGGTTATGTTTAATTGCTCCATTAAAAATCCTCCTTAATATAGCCAACAAGCCCAGATATACTGGGCTTTCTCACATAAATCGTATATTGGACTTGTTGAACTTTTTTTATGGGTCTTCGGGGACTCGAACCCAGGACCGTCCGGTTATGAGCCGGATGCTCTAACCAACTGAGCTAAAGACCCAAAATTGCTAGTTTTTCGCTAGTTTTAACGCCGAAATTTTTTGTTGCATTTCTTACTATGCTAGTATAGCAAAAGGTTTTGGAAATGTCAATAGTTTGAAAAAAATTTTTTTTATGGCTGTATGGTTAGTTTATAAGAGTAGCCGTTTTGTAGGGGCGAACGTCCATCGGCGTACATTTTTATTGAAGCATTGGGGATTAGACGGACGGGCGACCGAGGACGGTCGCCCCTACGGGAGACACCGTTGTAGGGGCGACCGTCCTCGGTC
>WRKK01000212.1 GCA_009782245.1 Defluviitaleaceae bacterium
TTCCGTGTTGTTTCGTGAAAGCCTTTGTGAAACTGTCCGCGCTTTCGTATCCGTATTTTATGGCTAAATCTATCACTTTTATTTTGCTGTTTTGCAATTCGGCGGCGGCGAGCGATATTTTGCGTTTGCGAATGTACTCGGATATTGGCATATCGGCGATATAGTAAAACAACCTGCCAAAATGATACGACGAATAATTTGTTACTTTTGAAACTTTTGTAAGGCTGGTTTCATCGCAAATGTTAGCTTCGATGTATTGCATTGCGCGGTTTAGTTGAGTTAATAAATCCATTTCCCTCACCCTTTCATAATTAGATTATAGCAAAGGAAAAACCGAGAAATCCGACATTTTTTGCAATAATATATCGGATTTTTTTCAGCCGTTTCGGACATTTTTTGTAAGATAAGATTAAGATTCACGCATTTCAAATCGGTAAATATTTTCAAGGCAGACGATTAACGTCCGTCTCTTATCCAATAATATTATCACAAATATCGGAGTACAGCTTGCTTGATGGAGTAACAGTTGCCTGTACCACCGCTACAATATTTTTGCTTGGGTAGATATTTATTTCTTGTCCTGCAAAACCCCTTGCATGAAAACCCTTACTGGAAAGCCACCACAAAAAACCATAGCCGCTATTCGCTTCCGAAGGCATAACGGAGTCCTTTACAAACGTGTTTGACACAATTTGCTGCTCTTCCCAAATGCCGCCGTTTAACATCAACCGACCAATTTTCGCCATGTTCTTAGCAGTCATTTCATCGCCATTATAACTAATACTTTCATTATGTTGTGCCAGCCATGCTTTACCGACTATATTTAATGGTTTATATATATATTCCTCGGCTATATCCCAAGCCAAGCCACCGCAAGCCTTACCAATTACAGCCGAAAGCAACAGCACATCCCATTCTTTGTAAACAAATTTTTTACCTGGCGCGGCAATCATTTGTACATCGGCTATGTGAGCAATCCAATCCTTAGAACGCCTCATTTGCTCCATCATGGGGCAATGGTAGTGAACTCCGCCTATGAAATGAACGCCAGAGGACATAGTTAATAAATGTCGGATTGTAATAAGCCTGTGCCACGGATAAATATTTTGTGAAAATTGCGGTAGGTATCGGTATATCGGCTCGTCAATGCTGTTAATAATCCCTTTGTCTAAGCATACTCCAAGCGTTAGAGATAAAATGCTTTTCCATGTGGAGCATAGCGGATTAGTAGTGTTTTCGTTGAACTTATTATAATAACGTTCAAAAATTAATTCGTCATTTTCGTAAACCACCACCGAATTAACTAATCTATAACGTTTTACTTTAATGTAATCGTCAAGCTGGCTTAAAAAATCGTGATTTAGGGCACTCATTATAAACACCGTCCTATTATAGATTTTTCGTTGTTTCTTAATTCGGCAGGTGTGCCTGTGGCGAGAACATAACCGCCATCACTTCCGCCGCCTGGCCCCATTTCAATGATATAATCACAATTAGACAACACAACAGGGTCATGCTCCGTAACAATGACGGTATTTCCGTTATCTACAAGTTCTTGCACTAATTGAATTAACCTTTCGCTATCTGAAAATGATAATCCTGTGGTTGGCTCGTCCAAAATATAAACATTATCTTTGCCGCTATTGGATTTGCCCAGTTCTTTTGCGAGTTTAATACGCTGTGCTTCGCCGCCTGAAATAGTCGGTGTTTTTTGCCCTAATGACATATAACCAAGTCCAACACGGTCAAGCGTATGCAACATTCGGTAGCTTGCCTTGTTTTTATCCTTAAAATATTCAATAGCGTTTGTTATGCTCATTTCAAGGATATTTCTGATGTTTTTTCCGTCAACGCTTATGCTCATTGATTCAGGTGTAAAGCCTGTGCCGCCGCAATCTTCGCAATCAACATGAAGAAAATTGCCAAAGCCTACATGATAATGGATAACTCCGTCTCCCTTGCATTTAAGGCATTTTCCTTGGGAATTAACCGAAAACATTCCTGGTGTGAAACCTTGTGCCGCCGCTTCGGAGGAATTAGCAAACATTTTCCGCACATGGTCAAATATTCCTGTATAAGTCGCAGGGCAAGAAGTCCGAGTGCGCCCTATAGGCTTTTGGTCAACGATAATACATTTTTTTATATGCTCAATCCCAGTTATTTTGACATCAGACGGTTGCTTTTCTGTTTTGGTATCATCACCGTCAATGACGCTGTTTTTCAGCACTTCTTTTAGCTTAGGAACTAATGTATCAGCTATAATGCTTGATTTTCCACTGCCAGAAACCCCAGCAACGCCTACCAATAATCCAAGGGGAATATCAACGGATATATCACGTAAATTATGTATTTGACAATGTTCAAGCCTTAATATTTTTGATTTATCTACTGATTTGTAATAAGTTTTTATCGGCATTGATAAACTTCCCGAAAGATAGGGTGCAGTCAATGAATTATTGCACTTCATAAAATCGGCGTAAGAGCCTTGAAAAATCCGCTCGCCGCCATATTCCCCAGCTCGCGGGCCGAGGTCTATAATATAGTCGGCAGACTGCATAAAGTTTATGTCATGCTCCACGGCAACAACAGTATTTCCACGTTTAATCAAGTTTTGGATTATATCAATCAGTTTTTGCTTTTCAATCTCATGCAAGCCTATTGTCGGCTCGTCAAAAATGAAAATGATAGAATCCATTTCCGCAATTATATAACTCGCAAGAAATAAACGCTGTATTTCGCCGCCAGAAAGTGTAGGCACAGGGCGTGATAACGCCAAGTGGTGAAGTCCAACATCGACCATACATTCCAGTTTTATGAGGATTTCTTCTAATAATTTTGTGCCAGAAAGTTTATCTTTTTTCAAATATTCACATAAATCGCTTATATACATATTTTCAAGTTCAGTAATAGTTTTTCCGTTTACCGTAGTATGTGCCGCTTGTTCGCCAAGTCCGCTGCCGTTGCACTTTGGGCATGGGATTTGGTAAACATAGGTTAGCTGTGTTCCGCCGTATTTCCTAGCCAAACTCCATTTATAGAAATTAATCGCCCAAGGAACTACCCCATCCATATGTTCACAGCCAAGTCCGCCGTATTTGAATGTATTAAATTGTTCTTCGCTCAATGAATCAATGGTTTGATTGGGGGAAAGCCCTGCATTTTTGCAAAATTCATAAATTCGGTACGCATAATGTTTTACAACACCTTTTTTTCCCTCATCTTCAAATAGGTTGGCAAGGGTTTTGGTTTTATCCTTGAACATTGCATCTTCGTTCGCTGTATAAATTTGTCCTGTGCCTAAACAACGCACACACATACCTTTTGGCGAATTTTTTTGAAACATCTCCATAGAAAGCGGCTCGCCGTCATCGTATTCTGGAGAGCGATTGCCATATGTTGCAAATAATGCCGCCAGCATAGTACCTATTTTTGTGCGTGTGCCAACGGTACTGCGTGGGTTAGATTGCCTTGTAATTCTTTGTTCAACAGCGACTGTTGGCGATAACCCAGTAATGCTTTCAAAAGTGGGTACGCTGTCCACCATAAACTGCGTGTTGGAAAACATAAGGTAGCGGCGTTTACCTTCTTCGTACAACGTGTCAAAAGCAAGGCTTGATTTACCGCTACCTGAAACGCCTGTAATAACCGTTAATTTTCCTTTTGGAATATCTATATCAATGTTTTTAAGGTTGTGTATTCTTGCGTTTTTTATTTTGATAGTCATTCGTTTTCTCCTAAAAAATCATAAATTTTTGTAAAATTTTCTAAACTGCCAAATCATGCACCGAAAAACTGTAACGTCCACCGTCATCTTCGCTTTTATTGCGGAGATACTCAACTTCTCGTGAATCGTAATCATATCCCCAGTTAAAATATCGGATAAAATTTAAGCCGAATAAATTCCGCATTTCGTCTGTTAGAGATGTGATAAATAGGGCGTTTTCGCAGACATACGTACCGAATCGCACTTGTGGTAATATAATCCGATAGCAGTCGTTTACTTTGTTTCCGTTGGCGGTGTCAACCTCTTTATCTAATGTGCCATTTTGGATAATCCAATTTTGGTCGAAACCAAAGTCTGCCAAATCATTTTTCGATATTGCTGAAATATTTGCACCTGTATCAATTTTGAAACGCCGCCGCATAAATGGTATAGCGGCATTATTGGGCTGGATATACAAGGGAATCCACGTAAACCAGTCATTGTCTATGCGTAATCTGCTCATAGTACATTCCACCAGTCATTTCCCTCGACAATCGTAATGTTTTCAAGGGTTTGTAATAAATCACGTTCAATCGCTATTGCCTCGTCCCGTGTATCGCAAATATATAGCAAATACCCAGGATCCATATAATCGTCTTCGTCTAAATACTGGAAAACCATGAATTTATCACGGTATTGCGTTCCCAAATCGTACGAACTCGTCAAAACTCTATCCTCTACTTTCAACATAACAACAACTCCTTTTTATTTTTAGTATTTTTATTTTAGCATTTCCGCCGCCAGTTGTCAATTAAAAAATCAAAAAACTAAATTGGGAAAATTCCACCAAAACCAGTAAAATCTCCCCAATTAGCCCATGTTGCCTGTCAAGCTGCAATTTAATTGACAACTATAGGATTAAACTTAATAACAGTAGTCTGTCCAGTTACCCATTCCGAAAGCCCGCCGCTCGGCACGTTCATGTTATCTCTAACAAAATCAACATAATTAAGTTGACTTCTCTCGTCTGCGGACATACCTGCTCGCATTTCGGCAAAATTCTTAGAAACGCCAGCTAACTCCAAAAAGAAACGGCTAAAGTTTTCGGCAAGTATCGCCGCCGAACTTACAAATCTATCCATCGAAAGCCCTCTTTCTGCACCAAACATGAACAAAATATCGTTGTAAAAATCGTCAAAAAATTCGGGCAATAGCGGATTTGTTGCAGTATTGGCTATTGAGTGCCTTGTTTGCTCGGCAAAATCGGCAACTATCCTGTCAAAATCAGCGGATAAACGACCTAACAAATAGTCCAATTCTTCGCCCTCAAATCTGGATTTCATTTCTTCTATCAGTTGTTCGTATTTTTCTGTAAGCCTAGACATTGAGGGCATTTCCCAAACGTCATATCTAACAACATCGCCTGTCTGCCAAATGCTTTCCGATTCAAAGTTTGAAAAAAATGCTTCGTGTAATCGTGAAAAATTCGCACTAGCTACGCCATTTTCTCGTTCTAAAGTAGCAAAATCCAAAGGTTTTCCTTGAACAATTAACATAACGGATGGGTTTTTTCCAAGCGAACGAAAATGATCGAGTATATCTCTAATAGAATTTTCGGAATCTCTCATATGTCGTGCAATGGTAGGAGCGTCATCGTTATAAAGCCTATTTGCAGGATTATTGAATCGTTCCAATCTTTCCTCATGTTCCGTTAGCAAAGTTTCTCTAAAACTTGCCCTCGCCTCACGGCTTATGGATAAGTGTACTCCTCTGCTTGATGTTTCGGTTGATGTTCCAGTAAAACTTGCATTATTAGCCGCCATGCCGCTGAATCTTCTAGCTAAAGCGTTGCCTTTTAAGGCGGTCATGTTGGTAAAATTTAGTTGACTTAAATTTATGTTCATAATTACCTCCTTATGTTTGCTTGCGAATTTTGTTATACACATATTATACCACATCACAAAACAATTTGCAACAGAAATTTTGCAAAGTTTTCTAAACCGCCAAATCATGCACCGAAAAACTATATCGTCCGCCATCATCTTCACTTTTATTGCGAAGATATTCAACCTCTCGAGAATCGTAATCATATCCCCAGTTAAAATATCGGATAAAATTTAAGCCGAATAAATTCCGCATTTCGTCCGTTAGAGATGTGATAAATAAGGCGTTTTCGCAGACGTACGTACCGAACCGCACTTGCGGTAGGATAATCCGATAGCAGTCTTTTACTTTGCCACCGTTGGCGGTGTCAACATTTTCGGTTAATTCACCATTTTGTATAATCCAATTTTGGTCGAAACCTAATTCTGCCAAGTGCTTTTTGGATATTGAGGAAATATTTGCACCTGTGTCAACCTTAAAGCGCCGCCGTTCTAATGGTGTAGCGGCGTTATTGGGCTGGATATACAAAGGAATCCATGTAAACCAGTCATTGTCTATGTGTAATCTGCTCATAATACGCTCCACCAGCCATTTCCCTCGACAACGCCAACATTTTCAAGGGTTTTACGTGTTTCTCGTGTAACCGAAAACGCCTCGTCTAGTGTATCGCAAATATACAGCAAATACCCAGGATCCATATAATCGTCCTCGTCCAAATACTGGAAAACCATGAATTTATCAGGATATTGCGAGCCTATCTCGTGCGAACTCGTCAAAACCCTATCCTCTACTTTCAACATAACAACAACTCCTTTTTATTTTTAGTATTTTTATTTTACCACTTCCGCCGCCAGTTGTCAATCAATTAAAATTGGGAAAATCCTACTAACAAGTCAGTAAAACTTTCCCAATTTGCTTTTTTAACAATTCAATTTTTTGCCATTTTTCCCTTACTTCTG
>WRKK01000213.1 GCA_009782245.1 Defluviitaleaceae bacterium
TGGTTATTAAAAACATCAAAAAATTAGCGGGTCAAGGGGCGCGCTCCTTGCGGGGTCCAGGGGCAGCGCCCTTGGCGGGTGTGGGCAGAGCCCACGGTTTTACAAGCTACAAACTACTGATTTCTTGGTATTCGCCGATTCAAAAATTGCATCTACCACCTGCATACAGCGGCGAGCCTGTGCGTGAGTAACTAGCGGTTCGGCTTTGCCCTCTAGCACTTGCACGATGTTGCGGTGCAGGTCTAGCCAGTCGCCTTTTTGCACAGGTAGCGGAATAGTCTCCACGGTGGATAGCGGACGTTTTGCCATTGACCGTGTTGGGCCAGCGGACGTGTAGACAATGTCTTCAGCCCATTCTAGTTCGCTGCTGTCGGCTAGGCGGATAATTTCGCCGTTGCAATCCCAGTCTAGCACCTGTGCCGAGCCGTTTTCGGCAAAAAGATGCCACCGTGGCTGCACAATAAAAGAACTCATCGAGATGTTGACAATGGCGGAAATACCGTCTTCAAACAGCAGAGTTGCGGTAAAATCGTCTTCAACTTCGGGCATAACAATTTGGTGAAAGTGTGCATCAATAGAGACCACTTTTTGGGGGAACATGAACAGCAGCTGATCGAGCAGATGTATACCCCAATCCAGCACCATGCCGCCGCCGTTTACTTTATAGCCGCGCCAGCCATGCACCCACTGCCGCGAGCCTTGCACCTTGCTTTCTATGCGGTACAGCCCTTTTAGTATTTTATCGTCAATAATTTTGCGAACGGTTAAGTAGTCGGAATCCCAGCGGCGGTTTTGGTGGACGGTAAACAGTTTGCCAGTTTTGTTGGCAACTGCGATAATTTCGTCTAATTCGGCGGTATTAAGAGTAACGGGCTTTTCGCATAGCACGTTTTTACCAGATTCTAGGCTGTTTATTGCGTACGATTTATGCACATCGTTGGGCGTTGCAATCAGCACTAGGTCTATTGCTTTATCTGCGTATATTTCTTCTGGGCTTTTGTAATTTTTCAGCCCCAGCTCGGTTATTGTCTCGGAGACCTCTTTACGAATATCATAAGCACCGATAATTTTTACTTCAGAAACTTTTTCTGTTAAATTCTTGTGATGCCAACCGGCCATGCCGCCCATGCCGATTATAGCCATATTAAGTGCCATATCAAATAGCTCCTTTGCGTTTGATTTGTTACTTGTTAATTATAATGGTTTAGTTTCGGTTTTGCAAGGGGAAAATATTTTATTTGATTATCCAGATTTTTCATTATTTGGGCGGAAAACACAATCAGCAGAGCAAACAAATAAGTTTGCCTGCTGATTGCGTTATTTGCAGAGTATTGCATTTAGTTTTTGGTTTGTGAACCTTTGGCAAATATTTTTATTTCTATTATTCTATTAGCTATGGCTTTTGTGCAAGTTGGTTTTCCACCCATTGGATAGGCCTTTTTATAATGTTTGCAATGTCTGCAATGGAAAGGCCATGTTCTAGTAGAGCGAATGTAGTTTCTATTTTTGCTTTTTCCATGCCCTTTTCCATGCCCTTTTCCATACCCTCTTCTATACCCTCTTCCTTACCATCTAGCCAACTTCCCCTAAGTTCGTCCCCGATTGTATATTCATATCCCAACATATCAATCAATCCTCCGTAATTTTCCGATAACAAATCGGCGAGTATATCCCTATAATTTTTTGGCTACTTGGCTTTCCACCCATTGGATAGGCCTTTTTATAATTTTTGCAATGTCCGCAATGGAAAGACCATGTTCTAGTAAAGAGAGTGTATTTTTTATTTCTGTTTCTTCTATACCCTCTTGTCTTCCCTCTTCCTTACCATCTAGCCAACTTCCCCTAAGTTCGTCCCCGATTGTATATTCATATCCCAGCATATCAATCAATCCTCCGTAATTTTCCGATAAAAAATCGGCGAGTATATTTTCTTTAATGCACCGCTCTATGGCGGTTGCTATGGCTTTGTCTCTGCCGATGCCCGCTTTTATGCCGCTTTCTATTAGGTGGATAAAATAGGCGTACCCGTTTAGGGTTGGGCTTTTTGCTAGTGCCTCGCTGCCGCTGCCGTAGCTTATATCTATTACTTTTACTGTTAGTTCCAATGCTGGCTGATTATCTGGCAAAATAAATGCGTCCGATAACCGCATAACTTTTGGCAATGGATCTTTTGTTTTTCTGCCGTTGTATAGCATGGAAATTTTTGGCGTTGGTATTTTTACCGCAACACTACTGTGTAGGTTGGCTTTGCTTAAAAACACCAATTCTAAAACGTCTATTATGTATTGCAATATTCGCAAGGGCATATTAAAGTTTAATGTGCTCATATGCTCCGATAGCACAAATAGTTGATTTTCAATGGTGCAAATTAGATCGCCGTACCTGCCTAATAGTTTGTCTTCTATGTTGAAATGTTGCACATTGGCGGTTAGCGGATAGTTTGTGCCCTCAACGGCATTGCACACTTCAATGGTTCTTTGGGGGTGCTTGCATAATAGGCGAACAGCACTATCTTTGTACTTGCGGCCGCTGTTTGTTAGTTCGTTTTGTTTCATAAACCCTGCTCCTTTTTACTTTTATTTTAGGGAAATCATAGCATATTTTTTGGGGATTGTCAAATTTTTGTATGTTTTTTGCATTACAACTCGTTACGCCTATCGCAAAGATTCCTAAACGCAACGCATTTTTCGGGCTGTGCTAGTAATGCGATTATTTTGTCGGCGCAAACTTCAGTTGTTTCGGTAAAAGTGTCTACTGTTATGTCGTAGGCGGTTGGGTCTTGGGGGTATAGGGTTGAAAGTTGGCTTTCTGCGAGGCCTATTTTGCGGTTGCCTCGGTCTTTTTCGCGGCGGCGGAGTTCGTCTAGTGGGCATACAACCTGGACAAACAGCACATCGTAATCCTGTAACAGCAAAAGAAAATCCGATATTGTGTTTTTTATTAAAACCTGGTCTATTATTAAATTCATGCCGTTACCCGCAAACACTTGGGCAATGTTTGGCACTATATATAGCCCTTTGCGAAACACAGAACGAGTATCGGTATGCCCCTTAGAATATTTTTGCGGTGCTGCTGAAAACAGCCAATCTGGGCCAATCTTAAAAAATGGCTCGTCTAATTTTTTTTGTAAAGCCCTTGCTAATGTTGTTTTGCCAGCACTTGAAACGCCGTTCAAAAGGATTATTTTTCGGTTGACAGCTATTTGGGTTGCATTTAAGTTTTCAAATTGCCCTCCCCCCGAGGTTTTATCGGACATCATATTTTTCAGTAGTGCAAGCCAAGCCACATCTTTCGGGTGAACTCTATCTTCAGGCACCGAAACTTTTAGCCCGTCTTTTTTTGCCCAAGCTACAACATCTGCGATTAGCGTACGCATTTTATCGGTATACAGCCTATCTTCTTGTAGTCTGGAATTGGCGGAAAACCGAATGTGTACATTTAATTCTTTGCAGATTTCGTAAAAGGCTTTTATATCGGTTTCGTTATCGTTTATGCCCTCCAAAAATACGTATTTTAGCATGAAATTTGTTTTTTGCAAAGGCAACCGCCGCAAATTTTCCAAAACTTTGTCAAAACGGTCAACCCGTTTTATTTTTAGGAATGTTTCTTTTGTGCCAGCATCTAGCGAGGTGTTAAAAAATTTAACTCGTCCCATTTCCATAAGGTTTGCAAAATTTTCGTTATATATGCCCGAATTTGACACAATTTCCAGTTGCCATTTTGTGTTCAAAATTGTACTAAATATTTCGTTGGCGTGGCGGTTGGCGAGTGGCTCGCCGTTAGCCAGATGTATTGTAAATTTTTCATTGTTTGCAAGTTGCGGTATTTTTGCGAACTGCTTGATTACATCGTTGGTAGTTGCACCCTCTGCATCTCGCAGTTTTCGCCAAACTTTGTTGTTAGTTGGGGCGCAATAAATGCAGTTAAAGTTGCAAGTATCTTTTGGTAGACTTTGCAAAAAATACACAGTAGACAAATCAGCGTTTTTGCTGTAAAAACCCTGTTTGTACAATGTGCATTTATCGCAGGGCAGCGGATTGCCTTGCCTTTGGTTGTTTATTAAATCTGTTACCAAATCATTCCAAATATCAACTACTTCGTGTGCCGAATGTTCTTGAATATTGGAAAATGGGCGTTTAACTAGGGTTGTTGTACAAGTTCCCACTCGTTCTTTTTCGTATGCTAAGGATTTTCCTGTCGCAGAGCAGGATTTTCTGTATTCCACTTCCGCCGCTAAAAAGTGGATATTTTTTGGCGAAATTTTTTTTGCGAATTTTTTTACAATTTGGTTTGCAACGTTTATTGCGGTTGTAATATCCGTGTATGCGAGGTGGATTTCTGCGTCTGGAAAGCGGTTAATTGCGTTATCTAAAGAGGTTACTTCGTATTTGCCCAGATATTTTTTGTTTATATGGTGGTGCAAAAATTTATCACGGACACACCATATAACGGGCTCGCCTAGCGTTTTAGACCATTTTTTTACGTTTGTTTTGGTATAATCGTCCATGCCAAAAAATATTTTGGGTTTAGTGGTCTGGTTTTCGTTAAAAACTGGCGGCAATTTTTGGGTGGTGTTAAAATCGGCTAACATATTTTTTAGCAGGTTTATTTCAAAATCTTTGGCTTTTAGGATTGCTTGCAATTCGGCGGCGGCCTCCATGCGGCCTGCTTGCTTGATTTCTTCGTAATGTTTTAGTAGTTCGTTTGGTTGTTGCATAATAACAAGTTCCTTTCGTTAGGTTATTATGAGTTACTGCGGGGTTTTGTGCTGCTTAATGCGTGTATAAATCAAACTTCCAAGGCGTAAGTTTTAACTACCTTGTTGTTTTCAAAGAAATACATTCGTTCGCAGGTTGGACATCGCCAAATTTCAGCAGGTTCGGGCAGGTCGAAAGTGTCCGTTACACCCATGCCCATTATTTCGTCCCATTCGTAATCATTGTAAATATATAATTGCACATCATTTGCATTACTGCCCTCATTTGCGGCATCTCTTACTATTTTGCCGCATCGGCATTTCATACTTGCCATTTAGACACTTCCTTTCAAAGTTAAAAATAATGCAATATTTCGCCGTCAGTCCAAATTTGAATTTTGCCAGGTAGTTTTTTATCCTTATATTTTCCTCTTAAACGCTCAAAAATTTCGTCAGCATCTTTTTTGGTTATGCCCGAACCTCTTGTGTCTAGGATAATTTCTTTTGCATTTTGCCTAAATCCCTCTTTAATGCGTTTAGAACCCGTGTTTGTGTTAATGTTTTCAAGAGTTTTCAACTCGGTTGGCACTCCATCAACCTTAAAATCGGGGGTTTTGCTGTTTTGTATGGTAGATTCAGGCACAATTTCCACATTTTTGCCTTGATTAAGTAAATCGTCAACAACTCGGCGTTCGTTTGCGGTTTTATTTTTCAAATCCCCTGTCAAAGTACCTTTGTCTGCTCTACCCATGCAATCAATCCAATCCGTGCGTCCTTTACACTAAGGTTTTCAGCAGATTTACTACTATTCTTCGTCTTCGTCGTCAGCATCGTCGTCCACTTCGTCATGCAGCCGTTTTAGGAAATTTTCCAGCGCTTCTATTTTGTCGTCCACTAGTCTAAACATACCGTCGTCGCTGGTATGCAGAAATTTTCTTATGATGTTGTCGTACATTTCCCTAAAGCCTATTATAACTTTATCGTATTCTTGCCGCGTTTCTTGCAAATATTGTTTTTGAAACGCAACAGAACGCATTACATCGTAAATGCGTTTATCGACGGCATCTTCGGTGGCTTGCCCTTGTTTTTTGGCGTTTTGCACTATTGTTTCGGCGGCGTTTTTGGCGTTTAGCAACATATTATCCGCCGATATTTGCGAGTTTATTATGGCATTATTAATAGCCGCCTCTTTTGTAATATAGGTGTTTAGGCGGTCTTCTAGGGTTTTTATTTTCAGTTTATACTCTTTTATAGTTTCCTCTAAGTGGGACATATATTCATCGCAGCGTTTAATGTGCTCGTCTACGGCGATTGGGTCGTATCCCTTTTTTACTATATAAAATTTATCTGGCATAGTTAATAATCACTCCTAAAATCATAAATCGTACACCATTTATGGTATACGATTTATGACTTTTTTGCAAGTTTTTTAGAGTAGTTTTGTTACAATTTATTTTGGGTTATGTAGGCTTATGAAAAATGCCACACAACGTAACTAACACCAGGGCTTGGCTCGGATTCTTGACCTGTATCGTCAAAAGCACTAACCTGTACCTCGTGCACACCTGGGTCTAAATCTAGGTTGCTTAAATCGTATGACGAGTTGCTGTAGGCGATTTCCACGGGTTCGTTATCTACGTATATATTATGAAACGGTGCATCGCCCTCCCATGTTACTGTTGAGGCTGATATTGATATAGAGGTTGGGGTAAGGGGGGTGGAGAGGTTTTCTTTTTCGGTGTCGTTGTCAGATTCGCCACCGCTTTCAGTTCCTGCTCCGCCGTCAGTTCCACCGCCGCTTTCACTTCCTGCTCCGCCGTCAGATTCGCCGCCGCTTTCACTTCCTGCTCCGCCGTCAGATTCGCCGCCGCTTTCACTTCCTGCTCCGC
>WRKK01000214.1 GCA_009782245.1 Defluviitaleaceae bacterium
AGGACGGTCGCCCCTACAATGATGCCACCCGTAGGGGCGACCGTCCTCGGTCGCCCGTTTGCCCATTCCGATTTGCCTAAGTGGTCGGTCGTCCGTCCTGTCTGGTTCATCAATCCACCCCAACCAACAAATCAGGAATAGGCTCAACAGCCCCATCTGACTGAACAAAATACAGCATGGGCGAATCCAAAACATTTGCCCTAAATAATTCCTCTTGCTCTGGGGTGAAGTCAATGAGATGTATAGTAACCCTGTTTCTGACAACATCAAGAGAAAACCTGTCTGCTACGCCGAAAATTATGTTAATATCTCGGCGTGCAACCCTTTGGAGGTAAGCCATGGTTGCGGAAAGTTCGCTGTAGGAAAATTCCACCAGCCTAAATAGCGGACCCATTGCTAAAAGTGTTGGCAAGTCAAAAAGTTCGGCTGTAGCGGCTGAATCTACTAGCAATGTAACCAAAATTCCTGCCTCGTTAAAATATCTGCCGCCAAAAAGTTCGGGCGGTATTCCTATTGCTCTGTTGCTAATGGAATTTTGGGAATATTCTTCTACTTCTTCCTGTTCCGAGTACCCCAAAAAAGCGGCGGACATCATTGTTAGGCTAGAAAGTATTGCGAAAGAGAATAAAATTGCGATAATTTTGCCTTTTTGCGGGATTTTTTTCATGCTAAAAACCTCCTTTTAGCGGGTAACTTCTAGCATAGTTGAGCCTATGTAATCTATAACATCGGTGGCGGTTACGCTGTAAACCGACATATTTTCGGCGGCTATTTCGCCAGCTTTGCCGTGTATGTATGCGGCGGCGGCGGTGTCCAGGTGGGCATTTGTGCCCTGGGCTACCAATGCGGCAATAATGCCCGTTAAAACATCGCCGCTACCTGCTTTTGCCAATGCAGGGCTGCCTGTTAGGTTGACAAATGTTCTGCCGTTTGGACTAGCTATTATTGTTCGCACGTCTTTTAGCAGGGTAATTACTCCGTGTTTTTGGGCAAAATCCTGTGCGTGTGCGACCAAATTTTCCAGTATTTGCGATATAGAATAGCCCGTTAAAATGGACATTTCGCCAGGATGCGGCGTTATTACGCACGGGGCTTGCAAGTTTTTCAAGATTGCGAGATTGTCGGCTATTGCAACTAGTGCATCGGCATCTAAGATTAGCGGTTTGGCGGTTGTTTTGGCGTATTGTATAACCTGCTGAACAAAATTTTTAACACGGCTACTTCTGCCAATTCCTGGGCCAATGACGATAATTTTGGCTTTATCTATTGAATCTTTTGCGGCGGCAAAATCAAAATATTCGCCATTTTTGTGCGGCACAGTAGAAATAACAACCTCGGGAACGCTAGTTTTTATAACGTGAGCAACTTCGTCTACAACACAGGCGTTTACCAGCCCTGCACCCGCTTTATAACTGGCTTTGCAGCATAACATTGCCGCACCAGGCATATCCGCCGAGCCAGCCAAAACGCATATTCTGCCGTAAGTGCCTTTATGCGAGCGAGCATGGCGAACGGGCAGCATTTTTTTTATGTTATCCACAGTTTCCAGCACGGGCGAGGTAAAAACGGCGGATTCCTTTGGTATCGATATGGGTTCTATTGCTATTTGCCCCGCATATTCAGCACCTGGGAACAAGATAAGTCCAATTTTGGCAAATTCAAAAGTTACAGTTAGGGTAGCTTTAACTGCTACAGTGCCTACGTGCCCAGTATCCGCCTCAACACCAGAGGGCATATCCACCGAAACAACGGGTACTTGCCGCGAATTAATGTAATTTATAGCTTGCACAGAAACGCCAGTTACAGCACCTTTCAGCCCTGTTCCGTATATTGCATCTACAATAACGTCAGCAAACAACAGGGTTTCTTGCAACGATTTATTTACCAAGCCCATTTTGCTAACAATTCGTTGGTTTATGAAAGTATCGGTAAAAGTGCCTTTATCGGCGGGTGGCTTTTCGTTTGCGGGTTCGGTTGGCGGCATTTTTTTATTGCCAACAAAAGCAACCCGCACAAAAAACCCCTGCGAATGCAGTAATCTGGCAATAGCACAGCCATCGCCGCCGTTTGCACCGTGTCCGCAAATAACGGCTACTCGTTTTTTGCCGTTCAGCATTTTTATAACGTGTTTTACCGTTTGAATAGCGGCATTTTCCATTAACAGCAACGAGGGCATTTCAAAGGTTTTTATTGCGTGGCGTTCTATTTCTTGCATTTGTTTTGTGGTAACTAGTAGCATTGGCAAATCTCCTTTCGGCAAGGGTAAAATATTAAGGCTTGTATGTGAATTTTAGCAAAGACAAAAATAAAAGTCAACTGTTATTGCCAAAGAAAATTAAAATATTATACAACGAAACGGGCGGATAATATTACTGTCATTAACTTAAACGATTTATAGGGGGACGGGCGACCGAGGACGGTCGCCCGTTGCTGAAAATTTGAATAAATGATAGTGGATTTTTAATCACATATACTCCGCCATTTCCTCAATAGGTTCATTAAAATCGTCCGCTATCCAGCCTTGCCCTTTCATACAGCCCATAAGGTCTGCCACCGTATATTTCGGCTTAGTTTTTTTGGGAAAAACAACAACAATTTCCCCAGTATAATCGCCGACTGATTGCGATAATGTAATACTGCCGTCATGCTTGTAAAAGCCTTTTATTGCTTGCATTTTTGCACCTCCGTTTATGTATTTACCATCACATATACCCCGCCATTTCCTCAATAGGTTCATTAAAATCGTCCGCTATCCAGCCTTTGCCCCGCATACAGCCAATAAGTTCTTCTCTGCTAATTTTCGGTTTAATTTTTTCGGGAAAAACAACAACAATTTCCCCAGTATAATCGCCGACTGACTGCGATAATGTAATACTGCCGTCATGCTTGTAAAAGCCTTTTATTGCTTGCATTTGTTTACCTCCGTTTTGCTCGGTTTTGGTGTGATTTTATTTTGCACATTACACAAAATTGCAGGGGTTGAAGTTACAACCCCTGCAAAATTTACAGCTACTGTCTAGTAATAACAATATCGTAAATTGTCAAGTTGTTAGTGTTGTCTGTTTGGATTCTAAAGCCACGGACAAATTGCTCGGGGCTGCCTGTGTCTTCAAAGGCGGCATCGGAAAGGGTAACGGTTATGGAGAAGTCTTCGTCTGTGCCGATTTCGTGAGTGCCGAACCAACCCCATGGGCTGTCTGGGCCGCCAACTATGGCTGTGCCGCCAAACGCTATTGTACCTGTTACGGTTAGCAGATACTCGTTGTTGGCTGTGTCCATATCAAAATCTAGTATGTTTTGACGGTTAATATCTAGTGCGTGCCAAGTTTCTTCGCGGCTAGTTAGCAAAATTGCGTTGTAACCGTCTGGGCCTTCGGCTATTGCCCACGAGGGCGAGCCAGCTTGCATAAGTACAGGCGATGCCAAAACGTTTCCTGCACCAAATGCACCTACGTCCAAAAATTGGACAAGCGGATCTGTGCTAAGCGAGTAAATTACATTGTCATCACGTGGGATATATCTGTCAAGATTGATTGCGTAAACTATCATATTTTGCGTGTCGTTTGTTTGGATTCTAAAGCCACGCTCAAACTGCCCTACGCCGCCTTCGGTTGCACCCATCGTATCGTTGGAAATTACAACCGATACAGTAAAGTTGCCGTTTTCGTCCGCTTCGGTGTTACCAAACCAGTTCCATGGGCTATCCATTCCGCCGATAATAACGGTAGAACCTGCACCAAATGGCAAGTTGCCCCGTACAGTTAGCAAATACTCGTTGTTGGCGGGATCCCAGTCAAAATGTTCTTGCAACAAATCCAATGCGTGCCAGTTTTCTTCACGGTTGGTAAGCTGAATGGCGTTGCTGCCGCCAAGCCCGTCAACTATTGTGAAAGATGGGCTGCCAGCCTCTTGCAAATATGGACTAGCCAAAACGTTAGATGCTCCCATTGTTCCTACGTCTAAACCTTGCACATTAGCGTCCATAAACAGCGAATATACTGCACCCGCTGGGAACTCTATCAAAACGGGTTCGTCTTCTTCGGGTTCTGGTTCTGGCTCGGGCTCTGGCTCGGGTTCGTCTTCTGGCTCTGGCTCTGGTTCTGGTGGTGGCTCTGGTGTTGGTGCTGGTTCTGCTACTACAGCTGGTGGTGGCTCTGGGTCGTCGCCACAGCCTGTTAATAATGCCGCCGATAAAGCAAGCATCAAAATCATTGTCAAAAATAAAAATTTGTTCTTACGCATCTTTTATCCTCCGTTATTTTGGGCTAGTCTGTTAGCCCTAATTGTGTATTTACTTGTGCTAACCGCTCGTTTAAGATTTGCATTGCCTCTTCAACGATAGTTGCGGGGTCGTTACCTGCCCAAACGCGCCAAGCCCAGTTAGGGCCTACATCGATGCCGCCTGGCACCATTTGGTGGGCTGGCATAACTTGCAAAGCAGGGTCGCGGGTAAAGTTTACCATTGTTTCGTCAACCGAACGTGGGTCGGCATGACGGGCGTATTCGCCAAACATCCAGTCGTCATCGTCCGTGCCTGGCAATGGGCGATTCCACAGGTACATTGCGAACATAAAATCGTCAACTTCTTGTGCTGTGTAGAAGTGAGGGATAGCGTTAAAGTTGGAAGTTACCCAAGAATAGTGGTTTCCGCCGCTTGGCCCAGCTGGGAACGCAACAAAGCCCCAAGGGTCGTCAAGGTTAGGCAGAATTTGTCCGCTTGCGACATAGTGCCCAGCGGAACGCATAGCAGAAAGTCCGCTGTTAAAGGCATCGATAAAGAAGTTCCATTCGCCGCCGATGTCATCTTCGTGCATTGCAAGCATTTCTTCACGCAACTGCACCACCCAGTTAATGGTTTCTAGGAATTGCGGCGTGTTGGTGGTATTGATAAATGCACCTGTTGCGGGGTCTACGCTAACAAAAGCCGCCCCGTTGCTTGCCAGCGCTCTATCCAAGAAATCTTGGTTAAACGAGGACATAGCCCAAGTGTCGTTAATGCCGTCGTTGTCAAGGTCGCGAGAAAGGCTGCGAGCTATTTCGGTAAATGTTTCCCAGTTCCAGCGGCCTTCGGCTTGTAGCTGGAATGGGTAATCTGGCGGAAAGCCAGCTTCTTCGAACAGGCGCATATTAAAATAAATGCCGCCTGCGAACTCTGTACCCATTGCAAAAGCGTGTGGCAAGCCGTCGCGCATGGTGAAGTCCATTACGCTTTGGTTCCAGTTAATATCTGGGTGGAAATGTTCCAATGGGATAGGTGCGAAGAGGTTTTGTCCGTGCATGGTGCTAAACCATGTGGGTTCCATAACCCAAATTTGAATGTCCGTATTGCCAGCGGCAATTTCAAATGGCATCATATCACGGGTTTCCGTCCAGCCGCCCATGTTTACGGTGCGGACACGGAAGTTGTGCAGTTCTTCTAGCATAATGCGGTCGTCCCAGCGCATACGCTCCAGGGCGGTTTGCGGGTCGGCTGTTGTGGAATCTTCGTCAGTCCACCAAGTTGCTATTGTGATTTCCAAGCCGCCCAGATCACGCGCTGGCGGGCCTGCTGGCTCTGCGGGAGTGTCGTTATCTGTGTCGGCGGGGGTTTCCGCAACGGCGGCTGTGTCTCCTGCGGGTGCAGTAGCGGCCGGAGTGGCATCATCGCCACAAGCTGTCAGGGCAAAAATGCTTGCCAATGCAGCCGATAAAATCATGATTCTTAATTTTCTCATTCTTTTTCTCCTCTCGAAAAAATTATAAAAAATATATATTATAAGCAAATTTCTTTGCGTTATAATTGAGGGGGGTGCAATATCCTGTTGTAATGAAGAAGTATTGGAAACAACAATCATAAGCCTAACTCTTCAATCGTTTGTAAATCTTCCAAATAGTCGTCAACGCCATAATTAAACGTTATCCCTTTTCTTCCCATTAAATCCATAAAATCCCATTTTGACATTTTGGCAAGTTCGGCTGCTTTGCCAAACGACAGCACACGTTCCTGAAACAGGTAGAGTGCGAGGTGTTTTTTTATTTCAGTTGCGGCGGATAGTTCGGAGATATTTGCCGCAATAAGCGAAATTTTGGGGATTTCTAGGGTTATTTTTATTGTATCCATTGTGTCTATTGTGTCCATGATTGCTCCTCGCTTTTCATTTTGCTTAATATATTCAAATTTTAGCAAGCCGTTATTGCTTTTTTGCGAGATATTTTTTATTACCTAGCCAAAAAAATTCTTTATAGACAAATTTTGTTCTGCTTTGTACAATGTTTTGGTAAAAATAAACATCTTATGTATAAAATTTTGCTATCCGTCAAAAATATATCGGCTTGGCACGTGGGAAAAACCAGTACAAAGATAAGCAGAAACGTTAGCTGTAGATTAAATATTTTTGGACATTTTCCCTAATTTTCGTGTTTTTGCGGTTATTTCTTTAGTGTATTTTTACTAGTAGTGTTCGTAAGTTTATTGTAATATACTGTGTAGTAATTTGTCAAGAGAAATTTGAAAAAATTTTTTTGGTGAATTTTGTGGGTGTTTTTTGAGGTTGACATTTTTGCGTTTTTGTTTGAATTTGTTTGAATTTATATGGGGAACGGGCGACCGAGGACGGTCGCCCCTACAACAACGCCACCGTAGGGGCGACCGTCCTC
>WRKK01000215.1 GCA_009782245.1 Defluviitaleaceae bacterium
AACAACAGAATTAACACTACAAATTGACGAAACCACACGCACCGCATTTGACAAATTGTGCGAGGGTTCGGGATTAAGCGAATCTGCTATGTTTATGGTTATCGTGAAGAAAGCGGCAGATACAAGAGAAGAAAATGCGGCTGACGTTTCCGCCGAAAACCCCGCCAAAAGGGGAAAAACCATGCGTGAGCGTCTTGAAGCGTTAGAAACAAAAGAATATGACCCAGAAGCCTTTGGCAGGGCTTTGGAATCGATGTGGCGGAAGTCGGAAGAAAACGGCAACTGCAACATGACAATGGACGAAATAAACGCCGAAATTGCACTATCTCGCAAGGAACGCCGAGAACAATGTGCTGTGCTGGCGGAATTGCGAGCGGCTACTCCGTGGATAGATAAATCGGGCTTGCGTGAAATTGACGATATGTTTTCGGACGAAGTGGAAATGGAGATAGAAGAATATCGCAAAATGGGTTACGAGGTAGCTGTAAATGCTTAGTATTGTAGTTGACACGAATGTGATTGTTTCGGCGTTTATGTCGCCCAATGGCAATCCTGCCCAAATTGCACGTATGATTAGGGCTAACGATGAACGCATACGGCTTTGTTGTAATGCCGAAATTCTAGCAGAATACACGGAAGTCCTTAAAAGAAAGCATTTTCGTTTTGACGAAAAAGAAGTTGACGATTTTTTGAACAAGGTAAATAAATACAGCTTGTTCCACGAGCCGCCTAAAAGCACGTTCCCCATGATAGACGAGAAGGATCGCTGTTTCTACGACATTGCGGTGCACTTTGGGGCAAGATTGATAACTGGAAACATGAAACATTATCCTGTCGAGAGTTTTGTCATATCTCCAACGGAGTTTTTGGCGAAAATTTAGCCGTTTTTGGGGAATTGGTTTTATTTTGTTGCACAATTTTTTGGATTTTGGTATAATCATAATCAAAGTAAATATTTTTGGAATATCAATCAAGCGGACTGTGCTAAAAATCCGCCAAATTAGCAAATATTGCGTAAATACAGGAGGAAATATTATGGGAATGCCAGAATTTATAGTACCAGTTGACGAACACACAAGAGACGAGTTTAACAAATTGTGTGCAAGTGCAGGGATGACTGCACCGAAACTTTTAGGAATGTTTGTACGTAACACAGTGCAGACAAAAAAAGTGCCGTTTAACGGCGAAGAAACGGCGGTGCAAGCGGCGGAACAATCCACCGAAAAGCCCGCCAAAAGGGAAAAAACCATTCGCGAGCGAGTCGAAGCAAGAGCCAAAGCGAGAGCCAATGGGGAATTTACCCAAGAATCCGCTATTAAAGCAGTAGCATTTTTGCGGCAAGAGGCACAACGAAACGGCACATCAACAATGACGATGGACGAAATAAACGCCGAAATTGCACTCTCTCGCAAGGAACGCCGTGAACAATGTGCTATGCTGGCGGAATTGCGAGCAGCTACTCCATGGATAGATAAATCGGGCTTGCGTGAAATTGACGATATGTTTTCAGACGAAGTTGAAATGGAGATAGAAGAATACCGCAAAATGGGTTACGAGGTAGCAGTAAATGGGTAATGTTGTAGTTGACACGAATGTAATTGTTTCAGGATTTATGTCGCTAAATGGCAACCCTGCAAAAATTGTTGACATGATTATACAAAATGACGAGCGAATCCAACTTTGCTACAACGCCGCAATTTTGGCGGAATACTCGGAAGTGCTTAAACGAGAGCATTTCAATTTTAACGAAGAAAAAGTTGACGATTTTTTGAATAAAGTAGAGGGCTATGGCTTGTTTCACGAGCCGCCCAAAAGCACGTTCCCAATGATAGACGAGAAGGAACGCTGTTTCTACGACGTTGCGGTGCATTTTGGGGCAAGACTGATAACTGGAAACATGAAACATTATCCTGTTAAGAGTTTTGTCATATCTCCAACGGAATTTTTGGCGAAAATTTAGCAGTTTTTGGGGAGTTGATTTTATCTTGTTGCAAAATTTTGAAATTGTGGTATAATTATAATCAAAGTAAATATTTTGGGAATATCAGTCAAGCGGACTGTACAAAAAATCCGCCAAATTAGCAAATATTGCGTAAATTACAGGAGGAAACATTATGGGAATGCCAGAATTTATAGTACCAGTTGACGAACACACAAGAGACGAGTTTAACAAATTGTGTGCAAGTGCAGGAATGACTGCCCCGAAACTTTTGGGAATGTTTGTGCGTAACACGGTGCAGACAAAGAAAGTGCCGTTTAACGGCGAAGAAAAGGCGGTGCAAGTGGCGGAACAATCCACCGAAAAGCCCGCCAAGAAACAACTGACCGATCGAGAATTATTCGAGGGTAAAGGTTTAGAAGATTACGATCCAGAGGCATTTGGCAGGTCATTGGACGAAATGCGGCGAATATCAAAAGAAAACGGCAACTGCAACATGACATTAGACGAAATAAATGCCGAAATTGCACTCGCTCGCAAGGAAAGTGATGAACGAAAGGCTTTATTGGCAGAACTGCGAGCAACAACTCCGTGGATAGATAAATCGGGCTTGTATGAAATTGAAGATATGTTTTCGGACGAAATTATAGCCGAGATAGAAGAATACCGCAAAATGGGTTACGAGGTAGCTAAAAATGGTTAATATTGTAGTTGACACAAATGTTATTATATCGGGGTTTATAACAACCAACGGCAACCCTGCCAAAGTAACGGACATGATTAGAGATAACGACGAACGAATCCAACTTTGTTACAATAAAAAAATTTGGGACGAATACAAGGAAGTGCTTAACAGGTCGCATTTTCACTTTGATAAAGAAAAAGTTGCCGACCTTTTGAATAAGATAAAAAAGTACGGCGTATCCTACGAACCGCCTAGGAGCACGTTTTCAATGATAGACGAGAAAGATCGTTGCTTTTACGATGTCGCTGTACATTTTGATGCCAAACTGATAACTGGGAACGGCAGGCATTATCCTATGGAGTGGTTTGTGGTTACTCCAACGGAGTTTTTGGCGGGAATTTAGGGTTTGTTGCGGGTTTAATTTTATTTTGTTGCAAAATTTTTAGGTGGACATATCAAAAACTCGCCCAACAAGCGAATTTTTCTAGCGTAACAATACCTAGACTACCGCAAGCCGCACAAATATAATATATACATAAACCGAAAGGAGCTGCAATTATGTATATTGAAGAAAACCTAAAAAACCTGCGAAAGCAGCACAAATGGACACAAGAAGAAGTCGCCGAAATGATAAACATCTCTCCGCAAAGCGTGAGCAAATGGGAGCGCGGCGACACGTTGCCCGACATTACAATGTTGCCAACTTTGGCGAACCTTTACGCCGTCAGCATCGATTCTATCGTGGGCATGGACAAAATAAACGGCGACGAGGCTCGGGCAAAAATATTCGCCGCCGCCCACGAGCATTTACGCAAGCGAGAAACCGCCGCCGCCGTCAGCTTTTTGGAAAACGCCCTGCAAACTTTTCCGTCCGACGAGGAAATTATGTCAAAATTGGCGTTGGCATTGGCACTTTGCGAAAACTCCGAAAATCTGGAAAACTCCGAAAATGCTGAAAATTTAGCAAATTCCGAAAATTCCCAAAACAATCTGCAAAAAGCCGCCAAGCTGTGCGAGCGTGTGCTTTCCGCCAATCCTACCGCAAAAGTTCGCCACACGACTTCCGCCGCAATATCGTTTGTGTATCTAAAATTGGGCGAACGGGAAAAAGCCGAAAAAGCCGCCAAAAATCTAACGCCCATTCGTGAAAGCCGAGAGAGTATTTTGGCAGAACTGGCGGAAAACGGCGAAAATAGCGAAAAATCCGCCAACATTGACAACTATCTCCGATTTTTGGCATTAAGCGAAGAAAACGCCAAAACTAAGTTGACAATAGAACTTGGTGCAAACATGGTCGCAACCTGCACGGAGCATAATCTTACTGATAAAATAGCCGTTTTGCGGGCAGAAATTGAATCGATCAAGGCTGTGAAAAGTCTTAAAATTTTGCCGTTGATAAATATCCGAGATATGGTTGAATTGCCGCCAAACAGAGTACGCATAAGCCATTACGGCGATATTTTGCTAGATTCGGATTTTGCCGATTCCGCCGTTGCGGCGGCGGAAATTATGGCGATTATTGGGAAAATTGCGAAAATAGGATAAACTTTGCTTTTGCGAAATTTTAGAGTGGTAGTGGCGTTGCGGGAAAGGGGCTGAAAATTTCAGTCCCTTAGCCGTGTTGTTTGTCAACCTAAATTATCCGCACAAATCCGCCGTTTCCCACATTTTCATTCCCATATTTTACTCCTCGGTATCGCTATCCGAAGACAAATCGCCCATCGCAAACGGCTTTGTCAAGCCCTTGCAAAAATTCTTGACAAAAATTTTTGGCTAGTTTATAATGATTACAAAACCCAAAAGGAGGTCGCCCCGTGATTTTTTCAATAATAATCATATTTCTCACACTAGTAGGGCTTGCATTATACGCCGTTTTCGCCGCCGCCCGAGCCTTAATAAACGCCACTCCACGCCAACGATTGCTGACGTTATACATTACGTTGGGCACGGCGGCGAGTTTGGCGTTAATTGTGATGTTTTGGAGCGTTCCAATTTTCGGCGGTTTAACGGGAAATTGGCGGCTAATGAGCGATTTTAATGCAAGCCCCGTCAACATTAGCCACGCCGCCCAAGGTCTGCATTTTTCCAAAAACGGCACAGGCATAGAGATTGGAGAAAATGGCGAACAAACGCCGTTTGAATGGGGCTTTAGGACGTTTAATTCTACAGAAACCGAACTGTATTTCAGCACACGTTTTGATTTTTTTATAACGAGAATACAGGCATTTGGGCTAATTTTGACGATTGAAAGTTCACGCCGTGGAGAACTAAGCTGGGGGCGTTTTAATCTTCCACGAGATTTTAGGGCGATTTATCGGCGAAGTTTTTTTGAATTTTGAAAGTTCAAACGCAACCAAAACGCCAAATTTTCCGAGATTTTTATACGAGATTTCTATATGAGATTTTCTTATGCCACAAGGGTATGCGGCTATCATACGGGAAAACGAGCAAACGGGCAAACGGTCGCCCGTCCCCTGTATCGTTTAAGTTGTAGACTTGTGGGCGGATATTATCCGCCCAACACACCTAAAAAACCTTACCTAATCTGCCCAAGCACCCCAACATCCCTAATCTTCAAATCCTCCGCCAGCAACACAACCTTAGCCACAACCTCCGCAGTCTTCGGATCCTCGTCCAAAAACGGCAGGAAAATCCGCCCGCGGTGCTGGCTATGCACAGGCAAAATATTCAACGCGCCGTGCCCCTGCATCTGCACCTGTGCGCTGCCCAAATGCACGGAATACTCCCCATACTCGCCCTTGATTTTTGCGTACCGCTCCGTGAACTCCACGTTCGTAAGTTTCAACAAACGCACACTCTCCGCCACGATGACCGCCCGCATTTCTATCGTGCTGTGGCTCGCCATTGGGTCAACGCCGCCCACGTGTGCCACGCTCACCACCAAATCCATATCTCGCATGATTTCCGAGAAAATTCTTGGGTCAATTTCCGACATTTCCAAAGGCTTGTACTCCTTGCGGTCGTAAAAGTGCATGGTCTCCAAGGTCGGTGCCTCTATGTCCGCTGGCGAAAACCAGTCCGCCAACGAATAAATCTCCGCTATCACGTTTTGCTTGTACAAAACTTTCTGCCAGCCCACTTCATACGAAACCGTCCAGCCGCGCGTCTTTAACAACGCCGCCGCTCGCTGTGGCTGAACTTGATGCCCTGCGTAACGCCGTGAAATCGTCTTTTCTCGCTTTTCGTCCTCGTTTACGAGATATAATTCTCGGAAAATTTGCTTGAACGGTTGCACGAGGGCGTTGTCAAAGGCGTATCGCTGAAATTCCACCCACCGTCCAAGGCTGTAAAGGTCGTGAGAATGGGCTATCGTCAACTCGTCCGTCTCGCCGATTGGCTGTACCTCGCCCTGCACCGACCGCAGGCCGCCGTCCGCCAAAAAGCCCACTATCTCGCCACTTCTAAATACCAATTTCTCGATAATGGGGCGTATAACTGGGTGTTTTGTCAGTTGCGAAATCTCGGAAAATTGAAAAACTTCGCCGTTTTCAAGGGCTTTCTCCAAACTGCCGCGCGCCCGCCTAAACTGCTCTTTTAGCGAGTTTTTGACCTCGGTTAATTCTTTTATGTACGGCTCTTTTTTTATTGCCGCCGGCACGGATTTTAGCCGTTTTAACACCAAATTTTCGGATTTTTCGGATTTGGCGGTTTCCGACTTTTTGCCCTTTTCAACTTTGGCTTTTTCGGATTTTTCTGCTATAATCTCGGGCTTGCCGTCTCTGTCAATTTCTAAGAAAACCAAAGTGCCGCAAATCTCTTTCGGCGTGAAATATTTTTGTATAGCGTCCAATTTCTCGATTTCCATTTTCCAGTTGAACCGCAAAACGTCCGTAAATCCCATGTTTCTCGCCAAATTTTCTAAGGCGATGCCAGCTGCTAACTTTTCGCTGGCTTGCCGTTGCGCGCCAAATTCTCGGCTTTTTTTCAGAAACGCATTGATAAACTCGTAACGGTGCAACGAATCCTTGATTTTATTGCGTTTCAAAGGAATTAGGCTGT
>WRKK01000216.1 GCA_009782245.1 Defluviitaleaceae bacterium
CCTACCTGACCGCCGTCAGGCGAGCGGGGACGCATATTGTAGGGGCGACCGTCCTCGGTCGCCCGTCCCGTCTAATCCCTAATCCCTAATGTTTCAATAAAAGTGTACGCAGGTGCAGTTTAACCCCTACATCAAACCCTAGTGCAAATTGTCATGGCTATCTAACACTTCCACGTTGCTAATTGTGGCGACAATCCCGTCAAAGCCGTCGCCTTCAACTGTGTTAAGCTGTAAATCGTAGCGTATGTGGTCGTCGGGGTTTTCTTTGGGGAATAGCTGAAATTGTAAGCCGTCTAGTTCGGTGGCATCGGTGGCGGTGCTGGGGATATTTGCCAAGCCGACTTTGCTATTAACGTTGCTTATATGCCTACCCGTAGCCTCTTCACGGGATAAACCGTATATGTAAATCGCCTTTTTATCCCAATACAAAACCTTGCAGCTTGGCCCCAACACAAAAACTATATCGTTTTTGCCGATATTTACTAGATATTGTACTAATTGCTCTTTGTCGCTTAGCCGTTTGCGCATTTCTTCGTGCTGATCTTGTATTAGCCTGTTTTGGAACGCTAATTCGTTTGTTAGCCGCTTGTTTTTTTCGGAGCTTATCCCGTTTATTATTGCCATTCCTATATAATATTTTATGGTTTCCGCTAAATGCAACTCTTCTTCCGTGTAAGAATGCACGCTGGCACAAACTAATACGCCGTTTAGCTGTTCTTGTTGCCGTATCGGCACTATCATTAGGCTTTTGGGCTTTATTTTGCCCAAAAATGTCCGCACAAAATAAATTGTGTCTTCTGGAATATCCCGTATTATTGTTATGTTGTCTAATTGGGCGGCGTTGCCGACAAAGCCCTCGCCCATGCTAATATCAAATTCGCTGTATACATTTTTGCCAAAACCTATCGAATGTTTTAGGCTTAATTTTGTTGCACTTGTCAACGAGTAAAATGCACAACAGGCACTGTTGGTTAGTTCGATTATTTGCGGCAAAATGTCTTGCAGTAGTTTGTCAAAATCGGAATTAAGCACTACGTTGTGGGCTAGTTCCAAGATTTTTTTGTGAATATTTTCCTGTTTTGTTTGGTTTTCGTGCATATTTTTTACATCAGATTCCAAATTTTTCGTCTGCTTTTTGTACATATCTCTTATTTGAAAAACTACCGCACTAAAAATCAAGATAGTAGCCGCCAAAAAAGCCGCTATTACCAAATAAGCCATTTCCAATTCTAATGCCAATAAAATTATTGTAAAAATAATTGTTAAAAATGCCGCAATTCCTATTGCGCCGATTAATATAACAAATTTGCTCATGTTTTTCCCCTTTTTTAATGTGCAAAACGTAACTCTGTAAGTTTGCCAACCTCCACAAAACCCAACGATTCATACAACCGCACAGCGGGTACGTTTGCCGTGCGTACGTACAATACGGGCAAATTGCCCTGCTGCTGCAAATTGTTTACTAGCAAGCTGATTATATCTTTTGCGAAACCGTTGCCGCGGCTTTCTGGCGGTACGTAAATTAGATTTAGGCGGCTTATTTTGTTGGGTAACGGCGTTTGCATTATCATTGCTTTTATTTCCTTTGTTTCCGCCTTGATTTTTGTTTGGATTTTTGTTTGGATTGTTGTGTTTTGGGCTGTTTTTTCTACTGATATTGTTTTTGGTGTTGTTTCTGGTATTTTTGGCGTTAGGCAATATAGTTTTTTGCCTTTAATAAGTGCCTTTGCCATGTTTGAGCTGTTTTCTTCTAAAATATTTTGCAATAAACCCTCTTGGTAGAACGATTTTAGCCATCGGCTGATAGTCGGCAGATTTTCCGCTGTTGGCACAACCAGCTTATTATGCGGGTTGTGCGTTGGTTTTTGCTTTATGCACATTGCGGTTAGTTCCCAGCTGGCGGCGGCTGGCATAAACTCTTGGCAGATTTGCGCTGCTCGGTGGCTTGTTATTACGCCGCTCATCTCGGCTAAATTTAGCGAATGCAAATTTTGACACTCGTGTATAAATTTGCGGGTATCGTCCAAACTAAAATCGTCGGATATGTACAACCATAGCGGTCTGCCAATGTAAAATTTTGCTATTGCCTTATTGCCGTAAGCCAAGGATTTTGTCGGGTTGGAATCGTACATTGCGTTGTACAAAATTTGGTTATACAAGTTCCATGATTTTATGGGCAATTTTTTCGATTGGCAGTTCATAATCCACAGCTCCTAAATCTTTGGCTACTTTTGGCATACCGTAGACAACGCAGGTTTCTTTGTTTTGCCCAACCGTTTTTGCTCCTTGCGTGTGCATTAGGAGTAGTCCGCGTGCGCCGTCTGCACCCATTCCAGTTAAAATTACGCCAACCGCATTCCGCTTTAGAATATTCGCCATCGATTCAAATAAAATATCCGCCGCAGGGATAACGCCGTGCAGTTTTGGACCTAAAAAGCAATCCACCGCTAATTTATTTTGGGTTACAACCATTTGCATATGGCTACCCGCTGGTGCAATTAGCATTTGGTTTTTCATTAAAAAGTCGCCTGTTTCCGCCTCTTTTATGCTTATGGGATATTTGCCGTCGAGGCGCGTGGCAAAAAATTTGGTAAAACCCGAGGGCATATGCTGCACTAGCAAAATTGGCGGCACTTCTTCGGGCAGGGCGGACAAAATTTTTTCTAGTGCCTCAACGCCGCCCGTTGACGATGCAATAGCAATAACTTTATCGTTTACGCCAACTGTTTTTGTAACATCTTTGTAGTTTACACTTACGTTGGTTGCGGCTACAATGCCGCCCATTCTGCGTAAAATAGCTTGCAAATATTTGCTTGTGTTGGCAGTATTAAAAACTTGCGGTTTAACAACAAAATCGGTAACGCCCATTTGCAAACGCCTTTTTACGGGATTATCCTTTTTGGCAGTGGTAACAACCAATGTATTAGCAAATCTGGCAACCATTCGCTGCATAAAAGCGTTGTCAAAAAAGACGGAATCTTCGTCTATCAAAAAAATATTTGAACGATTGCGGGCTATTTTATTTTCGGCCTCCGCCTGCGAAGCCACCACGATAACTAGCTCAACAGCCGGAACAGATTTTAAGCCCTCTTTTATTTGTAGGCAAAAAAGAGCATCTTTGCTTATTATAATAAATCTGGCTGTGCTTGGCATAATTATCCCCCTTTGATGTTCGTATAAATATTGTTATTGCTTGGTTTTATTGTGCTTTACCCTTGCTCATTATCGCCAGCTATGATTATTATATCAAAATCGGTGCTTAAAGTAGGGGTTATGTTTATGGCGGCGTTTCTAAAGTAGCGGTTCATGGCGATACCTAGGTTTTCATCACGCACATTAATTTGCGTTTGGGCAAAAGTTCCGCCGTAAGAGCCGACATAAGCTATTTGAAAGCCGATTCTGGTAAGGCGTTCGGAAACATTTACTGCGGTTTCGCTTATATTTGTGCCGTTTAGCACGGCTATTCTTACTGGCTGATAATTATCGGGCTGCACCGACATATACGTTACAGAAATCTCTTGCTGGGCGTATTGCATAACGCCGTGGAACATTCTATTTATTACCTCTGGCACAAGATCGGGATCTGGCAAGAAAAAAGAAGTGCCGTGTAAGTTCCGCGAGTTGCCTGGCAGCGTATAGGTAAAAATTCTTTCTGCACTAAGGTTGCCAATATATGGGATATAGCGTATCAAATCAAGCCCAATATCGGTTTGCACGTTTTGTAGCATAATTCTTGCCATTCCGATTGGATCGCTTAGAACGGTTTCCAAGTTCATTGCTTGCTGAAAAAGAGCCGTCATAAAATATTGCTGTGCGTCTATTCTGCCCAGGTCGGCGTTTGCGTAACCTCTGTAGCGGACAAATTGCTCGGCGCGGTTGCCGTCTAGGCGTTGCAAGCCAGCTTGCAAGTTTATCGTTAAATCTTGGTACGGGTCGTGGTAGAACATATTTCGTGGCACGTTAATTTCCACGCCGCCGATTAAATCCACAATTTCCCGAAAAGCACGTAGGTTTACTTCAACATAATAATCAAACTGGATACCAAGCGTTTCGCCTAGTTGTTCCTGCATATAGTGTACACCAAAACGTGGGCCGCCCAGCGAGCGGACAGCATTTATTTTTAGTATTCCCGTATTGGGAACCCAAACGCCGTCATTACGCATATTTGCGATGCGTTCGGGCGGTAGCAGCGTGTATGTATCGCGCGGAATGCTTAGCAGATTTATATCGCCAGAATCACGGTCAAAACTTACTACAATGATAACATCGGCTAAACCCACGTTGTCAATGCCCAAAAGTAGCACGTTGGTTCGTAGCGGTGCGGTTATTTCTGCTGTTTCGTCCAATTCGTCAAAATCTTCGCCGTTATAAGCTGTTTCTGGTAGGCTTACAACTTCTGGCGGCGTTGGCATATTGTTGGGCGGTTGGTTAAGATTGTTCGTTGGTGCGGCGTTGCTTATCACGTGAACAGAGTTATCTCTTGCCAAAAAGATTATAGTTACAATGGTTGCCAAAATTATGTAGGTTACAACGATACAAATCAGCATAATAATTGCTCTTTTCAGCATTTTTTTATCTAGCTGCCCTGCTTTATATATTGATACTAGTTCTGATATTGAAAATGTTTTTGCCAAAAATTTCGCCATAGGCGCTCATCCTTTCCAAGTGCAAAATACTATATAAAATAGTATAACAGATGGTCTGATTTTCATTAAAAATCTTAATACCTCGGTATCCCTGCCTGTTGACTGCCTGTAGGCAGACAGGGCAAACAGGTAAAGCTAAATGACACCTACTAGTAAAGGCTGACCACAACACCATACTTCTACAACTAGTCTTGTAAGTCCGTGAAATCTCCTTTTATTTTGTTTACCTCTACTGTAACGGTTTACGTCCTGATCAAAAGGGGACTTTCACCCTGTTCGCAAGACGGGCAGGTCGTTGGTCAGTATCAACGGCACTAGAAGATTGACAGAAAAACTTAACTGTAGTTATCATAACACACAAATAATTTATTTGCAAAACATTTTTATGAAACAATATTTTTTATTAAACTATTTGCTATTTTGCAATGATTTTAGCAATAAATAAAAATGCCAAATAAAACTTGCAAAAACGCCACTTTTGCGGTATAATTTTATTTGTTTGTTTTGAAAATTTTTTTGAATTTTTTTGAATTTTTTGAACAAATTTTTTGAACACAGTTTATTTTGAAAGGAAAATTTTTATGGTATACGAAACTTTTGACCGCATGGAGCAATTTATGGAATTGGCGTTTATTGCGGTGGGCGTTCCGCAATCGGACGCAAAAATTTGTGCGGCGGTGCTAATAGAATCGGACAAGCGCGGGATAGATTCGCACGGGGTGGGCAGGTTTAAGCCGATTTACATTGACCGCATAAAGGAGGGCGTACAAAATCCGCTAACAAATTTTGAAATTGTGCGGCAAGGCCCAACAACAGCAGTAGTAGATGCACATGACGGAATGGGGCACGTTGTGGGCGTTAAGGCAATGCAGTTGACAATAGAAAAAGCCCAGCAATACGGCATGGGAATGGTAGCAGTGCGAAACTCTACGCATTACGGCATTGCGGGCTATTATGCCAGCATGGCGGCTGATGCTGGGTTTATCGGAATGACAGGCACAAACGCGCGCCCCTCGATAGCGCCAACTTTTGGCGTGGAAAATATGTTAGGCACAAACCCGCTAACAATCGGTATTCCTACCGATGAAGATTTTTCGTTTATTTTGGATTGTGCCACAAGCATATCCCAGCGGGGCAAAATTGAGCATTATGCTCGCATAAAAAAAGAGTTGCCGCCAGGTTGGGTAATCGACAATAACGGCTTGCCCGTAACCGATGCAGAGGTTGCGTTGGCGGGTTTTGGCGACGGCAGTTGTGCGTTGGCTCCGTTGGGCGGCATCGGCGAAGAGTTGGCGGGCTACAAAGGCTTTGGTTATGCGACTGCGGTAGAAATTTTATCGGCGGCGTTGCAGGGCGGGTTATTCTTAAAAGCGTTAAACGGCGTAAATTTAGACGGCACAAAACGCCCATACGGCATAGGACACTTTTTTTTAGCAATAGACATATCCACCTTTACCGAGTTATCCAGTTTTAAGCAAACCGCTGGCGACATTTTACGTGAACTTAGAGCATCAAAAAAATCGCCCAACAGCGAACGCATTTACACAGCTGGCGAAAAAGAATACCTATCCTATCTGGAACGCAAGCAAACGGGAATACCAATGAACAAAGCCGTGCAACAATCTCTGCAAGCCGCTAGAGACGAACTAGGGGTAAAGTTTACTTTTGTTTGGGAGTAACAGTAAAACCGTGGGGCAACCACGGGAAAACGGGCGACAACGGGCAAACGGGCGACCGTCCCCTGCCCGTCCGGTAGGCGGGTCGGTCGCCCGTTTTCCCATTCCGAACTAACCCCCTATTTCCTCTTCTCCAACCACTCCAAAGCCGCATCCGAAACCAATTTCAAGTTATCCGCCACAAAAGGCGTAGGCAATCCAGCATCTTCAATCAAATCCACGAAAGTTTTCGTGCCAGCCAACGAGAGCAATCGCAAATATTTTTGCCAAGCCTCGCTGTGATTTTTCTGGTCAATCGCCCAAAAACTCAACGCCATAATTTGTGCCA